>JALVHV010000144.1 GCA_027028845.1 Pyrodictiaceae archaeon
GGTAACGCCCGATAGCGGTCTCCCCCGTAAGCATTATTGCATCAACACCCTGGCTTACCGCGACATAGACATCAGTTACCTCTGCCCTTGTAGGGGTAGGGGAATTAACCATGCTCTCCAGGACCTGGGTGGCAACAACAACGGGCCTTCCACGCCTCCTTGCTTCATCTATTATTCTCTCTTGTAGCAGCGGGACCTCCTCTAGGCCATAGTTCATGCCCAAGTCGCCTCGTGCGACAACAACTAGGTCGGCTTCCTCAACTATTTGTTCAAGGTTCTCGACGGCGCTCCGGGTCTCGATTTTAGCAGCTATTGCTTGCTCACCGCCCTTATCGCGCACAATTTTCCGGAGTACACGGAGATCCTCGGCATCGCGCACATAGCTTAGCGATATGTAGTCGAAGTCATTGCGTACCGCGAAGTCTATTGCTTCGAGATCCTTCTCAGTTATAGCTGGCAAGCCGAACTCCTTGCCCTGGACAACTATCGCTTTACGAGAAGTTATCCGCGCAGGAGTAAGTGCCTCAACAATTACCTGGTCGCCGGCAACCTCTATGACACGGAGACGGACACGTCCATCATCCATAACAATGATGTCCCCTTCCTCTATCTCTGCAAAGAACCTCCTAAGAGGAAGAGGAATAACAGCTTCCTTACCGCCCTTCGCGTGCTCAGCTAGGACAATACTAGCCTTGTCACCCGGGTTCAACGTAACCGGTTCTTCTAGGACGCCTAGACGGATACTTGGGCCAACAAGGTCGCCCATAATAGCTACGGGTCGACCTATTCTCTCCTCAGCTCTTCTAACAGCCCTGACAAGCTCTTCCCAGAAACCAGGATCACCGTGGGCAAAGTTTATCCGGAAACCAGTCACACCCAACAGGATTAGTCTCTCAATAATGCTCTCCTCGCGCGTCGAGGGACCAAGGGAGGCAATAATCTTCACGTGCATCGCATAGTCTCCTCGCCTTACCTTGAAGAGGCCTGGCTCATAATATCCGAATCGGTGATAAGAGGTGCTTCTATTTCCTCCACGCCTACACTATGTAAACGCGGGTTAAACAAATTGGGTTAGTAAATCCCTTTAAAGCAACCACAAAACAAAAACTATTTCTACTCACAAATAACTATAGACACTAACACGGTGAACAACCCATGGCTAAGAAATTCGGAGAACTCATATACACAAAGGAGGCTGGAGGACCAGTAGCAACCAAGGCTGAAAGCCACACACCGAAGCTAGAAGCTCCAGACAAGGTAAAGAAAGGCGAGCCCTTCGAGGTAAAAGTCAAAGTAGGTCCGCACCCCAACGAGCCCCAGCACTCCATTAGGAGAATAGAGCTATGGTTCTACGAGGAAGGCAGAGTATTCAATCCAATAAGAATAGCTAGCATTGAGCTCGAACCAGTCTACTCGGAGCCAGAAATAACGATAAAGGTCAAGCTAGAGAAAAGCGGCACAATATACGCACTAGCCTACTGCAACCTCCACGGAGTATGGGAAGAAAGAAAAGACATAACAGTAGAGTAAGAGACATAATAATCGCTAATACCAAGGTTTAGCTTAATCTTTTAATTCTTTTAATCAATATAAAAGATTTTAATAAATAACTTCTTCGCTTATCTATTCTTGTATTTAACAAGGACTCGTTAATTGCCCTGAGAGTTGTACTCGAGTATGTTAATACCTGGAGGTCAGCACTCAAGACCCTCTTCATCGCGTAGACTAGTTTGCTCTGGAGGCGCGGGGTCATCACGTAAATAGTTATGACGGGCTTTACCTATGTTATATTCTGGCTCGGCGTTGGGGTTTAATTATCTCTGCTAGCGATGCTGCTGCATAGAGGAAGAGGCGAGGAGACACAATATGGTGCTAGCCGAGACAGTGCGGAGGCTTCTAAGGGAGCGCGGTATGTGCTCGAAGATAGGCGTTGTTGAGGAGAAGCCTGGGTGCACGCTACTGTACTGCGACGGGGGTGATGGCGTCCTTATAGCCGTATTTGAGCATGATGGCTGGGTCTATGGGAAGATGGTTGCTGAGGGTAGTGTTAAGCCATATATGTGGCATTGCGACGAGCTGCTCTACACCCCTTACGGTGTCTACGTGTTTGCTAGGAGTGTCGACGAGCTTGTTTCCAAGCTAGTTAGTAAGAAGAGGCTTGTGCTTGGCCAGCTACGCCTAGCTCTCGAGCGTCTCGCGGATATGGAAGAGTAACCCGTTTTGCCCCTTACCGGGCTTCCCTGGGATAGGGGAATGGTTTCGGGATGAGTGATACACGTAACGATTACCGAGTACTCGTAGCTGAGCATGCCCTAGGCTTGTTAGAGAATGTTGTCCGGACACGTAGCGTACCCGGGGTTGTTGAGTGGAGAAGTCTAGAGTCCTTATTAGAGGAGGCTAGGAAGCAGTTCATGAGTATAAAGTATAGCTTTCTCCCTCCACGCATGCTTGCTGAGCACGAATCCGTTAAGCGGCTCCAGGAGCTTAGCAAGGAGATAGCGAAGCGCCTACTACCCTGGGATAAGATCAAGACTATGAGTCTTGATAGGAAGGCGCGAATGAGCATCGCTAGGGCTAAGTACGCTATAAGGATACTATACGGGTTGCCATACCGACTTATTCTCGGCGACGAGAATGACCCCCTCTATGCTATTGATATCGAATGCGTGAGGATTCTTAGTGTGGCCAAGCATCGTGGAGCAGAGAAACTATACGTAACGAGGGCCCAGGGCGTATTAACATACACTATCATAACGAATATAGAGACGATAAAGAAGGGCGAGATAAGAGCAGCAGCAATACTACCACCAATCGAGTTACGCGGGGAGATTAGCGAGGCAATGTATTGCAGCAAACCCATAAACGATGAAAAGTGTCTCGGAAAAAGGCCTCCTAGAGATGTTATTGAGAGAGGTGAGGTTGAGAAAATAATATTCGAGATTACTAGGGCTAAGTAGCGATATGGCTATCACTTATATGGATATGTTTCTCGACCCACATTACTGCCTCGCCGTAAACACGCTCAAGTAGCTCCATGTTGAGAACTTCTTCTGGGCGCCCAACCGCCGCTATGCTACGGTTAATCAAGACTATAGTGGATGTATAGGGTAGGAGGAGCATTGGATCATGGCTGGTCACTATTACGAGCTTCTCTTTGCTAAGAGAGCCTATGAACTTTGCCAGTGCTGCCCTACCTCTCGGATCAACTGCTGAGAAGGGCTCATCCATCAACAATACCTCAGGGTCGTGGATAAGCGCTTTTGCTATGAATGCTCTCTGTCTCTGTCCACCACTAAGCTCTCTTAGCGGCTTATTCCAGGCCTCCGGTGATAAGCCTACAGCCCTTAGCAGGTCTTCGATCTCTGTACGGGTTTTTCTTAGCCCACGCAGACGTAGCTCATAGTTTACAAGCTCAATGGGGGTAACAGGGTAATGAGTACTCTGCGCAATAACCTGGGGAACGTAGCCTGTACACTTACCAGCCTCCCTGGGGTTAGCGGTAACGTCTCTACCACAGATAATTACCCTGCCCTTACTCGGCTTTATGAGTCCAAGCATAGTTCTCAGTAACGTTGTTTTACCGGCTCCGTTTGGCCCAAGTATTTGTACAAGGGCTGGGCCCTCTAGCCGTAGCTTATCAACTCTAACAGCTACTATGTCTCTGTATCTTACCTCGAGATCCCTTACCTCCACTACCAGGCCATGAACGTTGGCCCGCGGTTTCAGCAAGTACTCTTGCATATCTTACAGCCCCTACTGTGCACAACTAATATTAACTCCTATAAATATCTGTGCACAACACATCCGGGGCTCTAAGGACCCTAGCAAAGGGCGACCAACCATGGACCGCGAACTGATAGCATCACTAGCAATAATTATCGCAGGAGTATTGATAGCCGGATACGTTACAGCTACATCACTTAATCAATACAGTACACAGAGCAAGGGTAAGGGCCTCTTATTAGTAGTGACCTTTCCTTCATTAACCAGTGATGTTAAACAACTGCTTTGCCCACAGGATAGGGTTATTAGTCTTGTACCGCCCGGCGTTGATCCACATACCTATACTCTCAGCCTAGAGGACATAGAGGAGGCAAAAAGAGCAGACCTAGTGATATCTACGGGGCATGCACCCTTCGAGATAAAGCTAAGAGGCTACATCAACACTAAAAGGCTAGTAGAGATACCGAGAATACCCGGCATGAGGATAGAGAACATTATCGGTACTTCTTCTCCCAACCTTCATATGCCCATATATGATCCACATAACTACATAGTATTTGTAAACTATGTTGCGAAGAGATTAGCAGAGCTACGCCCAGCGTGTAGCTCGCACTACTTGGCGATGGCGAGAAAAGTCTCCAACAAAGTGGTTGAAATAACAGAGTCCAGTCCTAGGCTCAACGTACAAGGCGTTGGCTCAACACCTCTAGTACAGTACGCTGTTAGCTGGCTAGGCATAAGGCTCAAGGCATTAATGATGACGAGTCCCGAGGCGGGGATAACTGGCCAGCAATTCGAGAAAGTAAAGGGGCTCCTGGCTAGTCATAGAGCAGAGATAGCGGTAATAGTTAGTTCTAGTCCGGGTAAATGTACTCCTATGGGCAAGGCCGATGAAAAGACCCTGGCTCTGGCCAAGCAGTATAAGGTACCGGTTCTTTGCGTTCCATCCCCCTTAGTACAAGAGCCTATACCAGATAAGCTGGAGGCTATCATAGTACAGGTCAAGGCTCTTTACTCGATACTCTCAACGAGGTGAGACATCTTTGAGAAAGCTCGCTATCTCTCTGATAATATTCGATTTGCTCATAGTTTACTCCTTTGCTATCCGGGTTGAGCTAGCTGCAGCTCTTGCACTACTTATTGCTAGCATTCTCTTCGGCCTAGTTGGCTCGATCATAGCGGCTAGGCGCTTGTACTTCCTAGCAGGTGCAAGTCCTCACTCAGCCCTCTTCGCGGCTCTTAGCGCAGTGATAGCCGCGTATTGGCTCGGTATAGGCTTGTCATCGATGTATGCTCTCTACACATTATCTATTCTCATAGGCGTGATCGTCATCTATCTTGCTGGTTATCTAATATTTAAGGGGATAGATCCGGATCTGGCTACCTCAATCCTCGTTGCGTTTGCTAGTTCCTTTAGCGTGCTCGCAGCATACTATATCAAGACTAGCCTACCAGTACCTTTTGACGTAATGTCTGTTGTATTTGGTGACCCTCTCCTAGTAACGACTCGTGAACTCATTATTGCTGCCACAGTTGCCACTATCACTATTATTGGTATAGTGCTAACGTTTGATGCACAGGTATACCTCGGTGTTGACCGTGACTCAGTGCTCCTTACTGGTGCGCCTATTTGGCTCTACGACCTGGTATTCTTTACTCTTCTCGGAGCCGTTGTTGTCTCCCTCATAAGGGTTGTTGGTTTCGTTCTAGAGCATATATTGATTCTCTTACCTGGTGCTCTGGGAGCTAGTTATGGTAAGAGTTCTAGAGAAGCCTTAATTGTATCGCTAGTTGCCTCCCTAACGGCTGGCTCCCTGGGCATGCTTATTAGTATGGCTGCCCCTGTGTCGCCTTCTGGTGCTGTTGGTGTATCTATGCTCCTTATTTACGCTGTGGCTAGTCTCTATAGGAAGCAGTAGCGCGGGGACGAGGAGTAATGAGTAGGAGGAGGTTTGGTATCTCCGTCTCATCTAGCATTGCTGAGTGGCTTGATAAGCTTGCTAAGAAGCTGGGTGTTGATAGGTCTAGGCTTGTTGAGAGAGCACTGGAGTCCTTTCTCCACGAGTATGCTCATTACTTGTACGAGCACGAGTGTAAGGGAGTAATGATAGCCGTAAAGCGGAATGGAAGCGGGGACACGGCTAAGATAATAGAGAAGTACCGGGACATAGTGCTCAGCAATATGCATCACCACATAGGGGATCTCTGCGTGGATATTCTAGTAGTCAAGGGCTCTTCTAGGAAGATAGCTGAACTCCACTCAGCTTTAACAAGTATCAAGGATTGTATAGTTAGGTATGTGCCCATAATGGAGCAAACAGGGTGAAGGCATTGAGTACTATGTGGGCTCCCGGCCTCAAGCCCCGCTGGATCCGTGAAAAACGGTTAGCAGTATCCCCAATGCCTAAGCTAGGCGAGGAAGAGAAGATAGCCAATATGTTTAACACGGTGGTTTCTCTCTCGCCGCCCAGCGAGCACGTGCTTAGTGCTGGCTATGATCCTAGGGCATTGCCCAGGCTTAAACCAGGGATAAAGATTATTTGGCGCCCAATAGGCGAGTATAACGCGCCAACACTAATAGATATCGTAAAGATGCTTAAGGAGTTCAAGGAACCCGTATTGGTTCATTGTTTTCGTGGCTGTGGTCGGAGCTCAGTAATAGCGGCTGCTTGGCTCATGCTGGCGGAGGGGATGTCGCTGCCAGAAACGCTTGCCGAGATAAGTACGCGAACAGGGTGCGGCCCAGAGACTGCTCCTCAGCTAAGCGTCTTAGAGGCATTTGATCTCGCGAGACGAGCTGGCCTCCTAGAGAGGCTTTCCAGGGAGTTTGATGTTGATGACCCTGTGCCTGAGTACTTATTGCTGCTAGCTAGAAACCTTTCAGCGATGATAAGAAGTGATCCTGTCAAGGAGGCTAGGAAGGCTTTTTCCCGTGAAAACGAGCTCTGGCTCGTAGCAGAGAAGCTCGCTAATAGCTTAGACTACAAGGTCTCAAGGATAACGCTGCGCGCGGAGGCATTAGTGATCCAGGTTTGGATACCGCGTAGGTCTCACCCATCCAATGTTAGGAAGAGCGGCGGGTGGTACGATGAACTCTCTGAGGAGCTGCAATCAATGCTTAGGAAGATTGTTGGAAAAGAAGTGAAAGTGGGTATTGAGTTGAGAGACCCAGAGGATGTTCCATGGCTATAGGGGCCTTGATCGACCCACTATATAGCCTATTGCAACACCTATGATAACGGCTATAAGTAGGCTTGATATATAGCTAGTCAATGGCTGCGTCTTTGTAAGGGTCTTTGTCTTCGTCATTGTTATCGTGGTGGGTATGCTCTTCGTGATCGTTTTTACAAGGGTCTTTGTCTGCGTAGTTGTGCTGGTCTTGGTTCTTGTAACTGTCTTTGTCACCGTCTCGGTGGTTGAGGGAGTGGTTTTTGTTGCTATGACTTGTCCCTGGTGACGGTGCTGTGTGAGTGCGCCGAGTAGTATTGCGTAGCTAGCAGCTTGCATGTAGAGTGATAGTTGTGTCTCGATGTCTTGCTGTATTGATGCATACTCTGCGTAGAGTGCCGGGAGTATTGGTGTCGCGTTATTTGCCTCGTCGAGCCCAGTTAGAATTGTTAATGCCTTCCTGCTAGCTCTCAAGGTCTTCTCAGTATTTGTGTTGAATACCTTGTGTATCGTAGTTGCGGTATTGGAGAGCGATGTTATGCTTATTGCAAGGACACGGAGTGCAGCAGTCACGTTGTGTTGTAGCGTTCCTCTTGCTAGTATCTTGCTTGCTTCTGTTAACTGGCTAGGCGGGGAGACTACTAGTCCCGCGCTACTCGCTAAGGCTTGTAAGTATGTCGCAGCAGATGATGCTATATAGTAATAGTTCTCTGCTAGCCCAGCTATCCTCTTCTTATCGATATTGATGGAGTGCACCGACTTGGCTAGGCTGAGAAGTTCTAGCCACTGCTTAACAGTTATTGCCCTATAGTACGCGTATACCGCGCTTTGTACGGCGTTTAGAAGAGCCTCTACTTTGCCGAAACCCGTGGTCTGGTTCGCTACTCTTACATAGTACTTTGCTTCACTTATAGCTGAGTTAGCAGAATCTATCCTGTTCTCCGTAGCTATAGCGAGTTGTAGCTCAACCACATTCAGGCTCTTACTAAGCACTTTCTTCAGGGAATTCTTTGCCTCCATAATTATCGAGTTGCTCGCGTTTATGTATCTCTGTGCTTGATTCCTCAAGGAGCCTAGGACATCGTTTGAGCTAAACGAGCTAGCTACACTACAAGCAATCGAAGAATCTATGGCAGCTGCAAATGCTCTTGATGCTGCTGAGTAGAATAGTCCCTGTTGTTCAAGTCGCTTCTCTTCCACGAGGTATTCTTTTGCCTCCTTAATGAGTCTCTGAACAAATCCCTTTATGGCTGGGTCTAGTTGGTCTACGAGCTTCTGTGCGCATGTTAGGTTCGCGTTACCTTGTTTCTTAAACGTCTTTATTACGCCTAGGAGGTTTTCTTTGAGCAGAGGGAAATCCTTATATATATTTGTCTTCTTGTTCAATAGCTTCTCTATGTGTGTAAGTAGTTCCTCGTCATGTGTGGCGGCGATATAGGCATCAAGAATAGTATCTGCCTCTATTACTTTCACTCCTAGTGCCTTCCCGAGCGCGGTAACATTCACGTAGCGCCCAGTGTTTAGGTCAAGGGCTATTGATTGCCCTGCTGGTATAACGAATACCTTGATGCCGTTCCTGGCCATAGCCTCTAGTTTCTCGGGAATGCCTCCTACAGGACCAAGGGTTATATCTGGGTCAACCATCCCCGTCATGGAGAAGTTACTTGGTATAGTCTTTCCCCTCAGTGCGGCTAGAATAGCTACAGCCATTGCTCCACTAGCGCTTGGTCCTCCAACTATTGTCGAGTTTGCCTTCAAGTGTATGAAGTAATCGTATGAGTAGAAATCGGCTCCTGCAAGGATGGATGCGACTATTGCTGCTATCCTTGCAGCGGCTTGTGTGTCAAGCTGTGTTAACGGCTCTGCCGCGAAATATACTATGCCGTGGCCCGGGTACGCGACCGAGACCACGAGCTTTGATGCCACGCCTACATAGCCTTGAGGAGTCTCGGCGACAGCAGGTACTAGCATTGTCACAGTTCTTATCCAGATATATCCTTGCTCGCTATGAGCCGTACCAATAATTGGTATCACTAATAGCAAGGATACGATTAGTACAGAAAAGATTCTCGGCTTCATAGTGGTTCACCCATAGGCTCTAGCCTAGTGGCTTTTAGTAAAAAACTGTCTTGCACACGGGATAATATCAGCCTCCGCCATAAGTCTTCATCCCATCTAGGGTGACGAGGTCTGCCCTAGCGAACATCATCACTCATTACTCTTCTTGCCCCGGTATAGAATCTTATACTTCTTACTATGTCGTAGCCATTTTTCCTTCTCCCTCAGCGTCGACACATGGATATCTAGTGGGTGATGGTGTTTTAGAATACCTTTTTCCCGAAGCTCGTGCACGAGCCTCTTTACTTCATCCTCGGCTATCTTGGTCTCAGACACAACGAGTATATCAACGTCATGGGCGACGTGGAGTTCTCCTCGAGCAACACTACCAACTAGGTAGACCTCTATTGCTTTTAACCTACTGACTATGTGCTTGATAACCCTTGGGAGCCATTTATCCCAGTTAGCTATTGCCTCTTCTCGTGCCCTCAGGTTTTCATCAATGTATCTTTCGAGCTTTCTGTGCGTAATAGCCCTATAGGTATATTCTATTATGAACGACATAGCTACTATTGCTGCGAACAAGGCTACTTGGAAAGGACTAGTTATGATTGTTCTATAGGTCATTATTGTCAAGGCGATAAATGCTAGAGCAGCTCCTAGGAGCGTTAATACTGGATTGGCCCTTATCTTCTTCCTTAACTTGTACGCGGCTAGGTTTACGAAGCCAAATACTAGGAGGAAGCCCCCGCTACCAGCGAATGATATTGCCTCGAGCCCCTCTGTGTTAACAAGGATAAGGGATAGTAGAGATATAGCTATAAGACCCTCCGGGGCATTACGCCATATTTTCTTACCAAGCTCCCTCGGTAGTTGACCATACTTTGCGACAATGTAGCTAATGCCAGCGGTGCCGTACAGCGTAGCGTTGATAGCTGACGCTGTCGAGGCAAGAGCAGCAGCGACTACTAGGAGGAATCCCGCAGAGCCAAGGCCCTTTGCAGCGACCTCTGCTAACGCATAGTCCCTTACACGTATCACCTCCTCGGGGCTTAGCACCCCCGCTGAAACCAAAGCTATGATCACATACACGGTGATAACGACGAGCACTGACGCATAGAACGCTTTTGGCAAGACCCTGGGAGACTCGACATCGGCTGCCGCGTTCGCTATTAGCTCGAAGCCCTCGTATGCCAGGAATATTATCAAGCCACCAACCAGTATGTTCAGCGACGAGGGCCAGTAACTCGGCGAGAACTTTGCCCACTCCACAAGTGGCAGTCCTATCGCCACTACTAGTACTAGTACGCTTAGCTTGAAGAAGACAAGAGCGTCCTCAACACTCCCGCTCACGTAGGCACCAAAGGCATTAACAATAGTAAATACAAGTATTACTAGGCTCGCGAGAATATGTGATACAACCCAGCCACCATGAACGGTGCTCGCACCATAGCTTCCAAAAGCATAAGCATACAACGATATCATTACAACATAGCTGGCAAGTAAGAGCACGTTTAACCCGCCCGAGAGAATCCCCGTGCCGAAACCCTGCACAAGGAACTCAACAGTACCACCACGACTAGGAAAACGCAAAGAAAGCTTAGCATAAGAATATGCTGTTACTAGAGCTATGATGCCTGCCAAGAGAAAGGCTACCGGGGCAGCAGCCCCAGCAAGCTCTAGGCTAAGACCTAGAACCGCGAAGATCCCGCCACCAATCATGCCCCCGACTCCAATGCTAAAGGCTTCACGAAACCCTATCCTTCTCTCAACCTGCACCATGGCTCCCTCAAGAGACTGCAATCATAGAAGAAATCTATGAGAGAGGCTAGCAGTACAGTATACTACTTAAGCGTTATGAATAGCAGCCAAGAGGAGATATGCACCAGGAGGATTTAAGTTAAATGAGCAAAACGTAGTAATTGAGTTGTTGGTGCGGGGGGTGGGATTTGAACCCACGCAGGCCTACGCCAGCGGGTCCTCAGCCCGCCCCCTTTGACCTGGCTCGGGCACCCCCGCACCCGTGCCCATGTATTGTCTTTAGACTAGGGATAGGGGAGGAGTTTTTGTAGCTTAAGGTGTGGCGCCGGGGGCGGGATTTGAACCCGCGCGCCCCTTGCGGGGCAGTGGGTCTCCCGCTACCAACTGGGGAGCCGGAAAATACCCTGGTCTCGAGCCCACCGCCTTGGACCGCTCGGCCACCCCGGCGCCCAGAGGGTATTTCGCCATTATAGTAACGTGTTGTACTGTTTTGCTCACTTATTTTTTACTCGGCAAAGAGGGATGGTGGTTATTCGTGTTTACAGGTAGGCTAGACGGGGACATATACGGGGTTCTCATCTGTAGCGTGATCCTTTATCGTTTCTAGTAACTCCCTTATTGGTTTTGGCAGACTGAACATCCATGTATGGGTTTCCTCGTCGTAGAAGCGTAGACTAGTTCCTATTCTCTCTCTTAGCCGCTTGGCAACCTCCTCTCTGCTAAGATCCTTAGGGCTTAGCTTATCCGAGCCCGTAACGAACCCCCAGAGCCCATTATAGCTTCTAACGTATGTTACGTACGGTGTGGCTATCTTGAATACCCTGGCTATACTATTTCTTACGACAGCGTAGACGCGGGGCGTTAGTGTAGGCGAGGTTGCCTGAGTAACCATGATACCCTCTCCCCTCAGCACCTCTCTTACTTTCTCATAGAACTCAACTGTATAGAGTTTGGTAGCAGGGCCACCTTCAGTGGGATCCACTAGATCCAGGATTACCACGTCAAAGTACTCGCCACGCCTAGCAGCATTAGTTATGTATTCCCGGCCATCCCCTATTACGAGCCTAACCCGCTCATCATTGAAGGAGCCCTGGTGCCATTCTCCTAGATGCTTCTTAGCGAACTCGATAACATCCTTATCTATATCAACCATGACTACTTCTTCAACACTCCTATGTCTTAACACCTCGCGTATCGTAGCCCCCTCACCGCCTCCCAGTACAAGTACTCTCCGTGGCCTTGGATGCGTTATCATAACTGGGTGAACAAGGGCCTCATGATACCAGTGCTCGTCGAGGAGACTACTCTGAACCTTACCATCAATTACAAGTGACTTACCAAGACCACTAAGCTCCGCGACCATAACCTCCTGGAACCTAGTACGCTTCTCTGCTAAAACGCTCACTATTTCGCGGAAACAGCCCTCTCCCTCACTAATCCACTCAACTACAAGCTTCCAAGGCAGCTTCATTGCCAATAACGACCTCTCCACAAAAACTACGAAAACCCAAAGAAGGGGGTTAAAATGAGCCAAGCCCCGTCACTGATAACGAGAGTGGCTCGGACGCGCGGGTTCTCTTCATCCTTTATCAGACGGTGGATCACTCCGCACAGCCCACATACTCCATACAATAACTCCAAGAACAATTATACGAAGGAGATATATGTTATAAAGAAGCAAGAGGAAGTGATGAATTCGACATAACTTCTTGACCGTAAAGGATTTACTCTAGTAAGCTAGAGAACCTAAGCACTATATCATGGAGAGTGCTGGGCCCGTCGTCTAGCCTGGTTAGGACGCCGCCCTCACACGGCGGAGGTCCGGGGTTCAAATCCCCGCGGGCCCACCATTCCTTTCTAAGTAATTCCTACATGCCTCGTCCTTGGAGGAAATGTTCTGGGCACAAAGCATATATAGGGTCTTCGCGGCAAAAGCGCCTCTGGCCGAATCCTTGCCTAGAAGGAGGCCAAGAAGAGAATCGGGGGAACAGTGTTGAAGTTCTGCCCGCGATGCGGCGGTTTAATGATACCAGTAGGCAAGCAAGGGGACAAGATTATACTCAAGTGTACACGGTGCGGCTACGTGGAAGTTGTTGATGGTAAACAGCTTAAGGATTATACGCTAAAGGAGGAGACTCCTGCCGAGGAGCGGACAATAACAACGCTGAAAGTTAGTGAAGCTAAGAAGAAGCCGCCTAAGTCGCTCGAGGAGTGGGAGCAGGAGCGAGAAGAGTACCGAGAAGTATTGCAGGAACTGCTACAAGAAGAGCTCGAAGGCGGCGAGGAATAACATAATGACAATGTAGTAGATGCGTGCACGCAGTTACTCATGTTACTAGCTAGGTAGTACTCGGCTTTCTGCCTATTTTGATAAAGACTTTAGACCCGTATTCCTAGTAGTAATAGTTAATGGTGTTGGTGCGGGGGTGCCCGAGCCAGGTCGAAGGGGGCGGGCTTAAGACCCGCTGGCGTAGGCCGGCGTGGGTTCAAATCCCACCCCCCGCACCATCCTCTTCCCTGTAGTTCTCGCATCTTGGGCTGGAGAGGCTTGCGTTAAGAACGCTGAATGTAGACTTGTCGATAACTGCTTAACACAAGAATATCATCAATACTGGTGCTGGGATAAAATTACTAAAAAAGTCTGTTATGTTGTTTTAGGTACTGGTTTATCATTGTACTTTTGTACTTTCCTAGTCTAGGTGTTCTCTTAGTATTTTCGTGGCTTCGTCGTAGAGTTGTGGTGGTTCTAAGCCTTTTAGCTCCTCTAGTTTCTTTGCTAGCTCCTCTTCTCTCAACGCGGTTCTTAGCCATGTTGTGAGGTACCCTGTTCGCAGAACGTAGCTAAGTTCTTCTGGCTCTACGAGGCCATAGACTACTGTGGCTGCTAGTTGGCGCTTGTTCTTAATCCTTAGTGGTACTACTGAGCCCTTGACTAGGAAGTAGAAGGGCTCTATGAGCTGCTCGCTGGGCTTAGGTGTCACCACCTCCTCTACTGGTTGTTCCTCGCTTGGCTTCTCCGCCTCAGCTGCCTCTGTTCCAAGGAGTTGTAGTGCTTTCTCAGTTATCTTTGCAACCGAGCCTACTCGCTCTACGAGGCCGCTGCGCTCTAGCTCTGCTAAGTACTTCCTAACAGTTGATGAGCGAAGCCCCACGGTGGTTGCTATTGTCTGTATATCTGCTTCTTTTTTCTCGGCCAGGAGCTCCAGGATCCGCTTCTTTGACTCGGTTAGGTTCTCTAGGCTCAAGGGAGGATACCCACTCTCTTTCCTTCCACTTACTCTCTCTAGCAGCAGAGATCTAGTTTAAAGATAATACGCCTCGAGCACTATGCGCACTCGGCGTCTAGCCTTATCGTGGCTACTACGGGGCCTTGCCTAGTAAAGACTATTGCCTCGCCAGGTCTTAGGGACGAGGCTATTTCACTTAGCTCTCTAACACCTATAATGTGGCTAAGGAATTCCTTGTCCTTCTCTCCTATCATTCTATGGATTATCAGCGTGTTTAGATTAGTTTGTGCAACCACTGGTAGGAGAGATGGTGTATGAGTTACTATTATTAGTCCTAGTTTATACTTCCTGGCCTCCTGCAACATTACAGGAACAATATCCAGGTCGAGAAGGTTATGGGCCTCCTCAATAACGACTACAAGTCCCGGCGAAGCAGCGTGTCCTAGCTTTGAGAAATAGAGCCCGTAGAGGAGGAAGTATGCGTAAAGCCTCCTAGCTCTAAGGGAACGAATAGACGATAAGTCAACAACTACTACTCCTCCCGGATCCCTTATCGTGTCCGGGAATGAGTCATAGACTTTGAAAAGATCCTCGTACCCACTCGTTATGAATATCTGTATTCTACGGATAAGCGCGGACCAAATCTCCCTCTCAGAACGCGTTATCTGTGCCGAGACCTCCTCATAGGCGCTGAGAAGTAGTGTGTAGAGATCGCGGAGGCTACTTCCCAGGCCAAGAGGGTTTCGCTCAAAGAGCTTGCTAAGGGTATTAAACATAGTTGAGCCGAGCGCATTCTCGGTACGTTTAAGCTCCTCGGGCGTTAGTACACCTGAGACTAGCGCTAGCAAAAGAGAGAGTATCGATGTCTGAAATGGGCTGAGATTAAGCACATGCTCAAGAATATCTATTGAGACCTCTAAGGGCATATTAGTATTCACTAAAGGCAGACTTGGTGCTGAGGGATAGCTTAGTAGCTTATACTCAACGCCTATCTCTCTGAGCAACCGTGCATATTCCCCGTGCCAGTCTAGAACTAGGATACCTAGTCCTTTACTCGATAAGCAGCGAGCTAGTCTAGCGGCTGTATGAGTCTTACCGGAACCCGTTGATCCAAGAACCCATATATGTCGCCAGACATCATCAATCTCTATGCAAAGCCTCTTCGATCCAACAAAGCCAAGCACAAAACACTCGCCACCCGGGGGCTCAACTAGACCCGTATCAAGAAACCCGGCCTCGGATAGCGGTAACGGCATCACGTTATCCGATACACAGTCCTGCGGTTTCTTCGCCTCTTCTATGACAAGCCCCGGGGCTTCGAGAAGAGCCACCGAGGAGTCATTGTTCACAACTATGTAGGAGTAGCATACTCCCCTCCTACATTCATAAACATATCTAGCACCAAGCTTATCCAGTAGTTTGTAATAGCTATCTACTACGCTATAGAAGCTACGCGAGTACTGCCTTACGCAAAGAACTCTCCGACGACGCAGCTGATGCTGTATTAGCCTCACTAGGTACCCCGGCTAAGGAATCGCCCTTGATAATGATAGAGAGATAGGAGTAACTAAGCCGAGAACTCAGCACCGATAATTGAAGCTAGCTCTAGATAAATCTCAGCGTGTGAGGCGGTAAGGGAAGAAGGTTTGGTGCGGCGGCCGGGATTTGAACCCGGGATCACCGGCTTGGAAGGCCGGCGTCCTAGTCCAGGCTAGACGACCGCCGCTCCTCAAGCCCAATTACGAAGTCTTATACTCCCCTCCCAGGGGTATATTTGCCTTGGTGGTGCTGAGAAGAGGGTCTCTTGACCATCCCGGACGGGATGAAGATAGCCGGAAAAGCTGAGACCAGTATGGTCTTGTAAGCGGCAAGTCTTAAGAAGGGGAACCTATATCGCTGTAATCTTCACGGGTGCCGCCGTAGCTCAGCGGGAGAGCGCCCGGCTGAAGACCGGGCGGTCCGGGGTTCGAATCCCCGCGGCGGCACCAAAGCATGCATATATCAAACTCGTTCTTCTCATATTCATAGTCTCATTCGGAGAGGATACAATGTAAGAAGAGTATATCTAGGAATGGCAGGGAAACGCTATTATAGGTAGGAATAAAGCTGCTGTGATGAGGACTTGCCCATTCGAGCCCCTAGGGGGCATTGACGCCTACCGTGGCGGCTGAGCAGCTTCACTTATAGAGGGGGTCTGCATAGGCTTCTCCGCGGGATGTGGGTAGCGAGGTGGTATGGGCTGAGCGAGCAACAATATAGATACATTGTTAGGATTGCGGGTACAGATATACCCGGTGATTTAAAGGTTCCATATGGCCTGGCCTTAATCAAGGGTGTTGGGGTAAACCTAGCCCTCACTCTCTGCCGCTTACTAGGAATAGACCCGAACAAGCGCATAGGATTCCTAACAGATGCCGAGGTAGAGAAGATAGAGAGTGCTCTCTCAAACCCTCTCGCTGTCGGCGTTCCTACGTGGATGCTCAATAGGAGGAAGGACTACGAGACTGGCAAGGACCTACACCTAATAGGAGCCGATCTCATATACTATGTGCGCCGCGACATAGAGAGGGAGAAGAGGATAAAGAGCTGGAGAGGTATACGCCACGCACTAGGCCTCAAGGTACGTGGGCAGAGAACAGCCACAACTGGTCGCCTGGGTATGACGATAGGAGTGAAGAGAAGGAGGTAAGAAGGGTAGGTGATAAGCTGTGGGTGATCCTAAGAAGCCCCGAAAGACGTGGGTTGGTCCCAAGCATCCATGGATAAAGGAGCGCCTAGTAAAAGAAATAGAGCTTGTAGGAAAGTATGGGCTTCGCAACAAGAGGGAGCTCTGGAAACTGGAGACGCTTGCACGCTACTTTAGGCACCGTGCCCGCCGCCTACTAGCCCTCTCACCCGAGGCTAGGGAGAAACAGGCAAAATTCCTCCTAGCCAAGCTCCACGAGCTAGGAGTCCTCCCCGAGAATGCTACCCTAGACGACGTCCTAGGCCTAACAGCTGAGCACTTCCTCGAGAGAAGATTACAAACAATAGTTTACCGCAAAGGACTTGCCCGCTCAATCTACGAGGCCCGCCAACTAATAGTCCATGGCCACATAGCGATAGCTGGGAGACGGATACGTAGCCCAGGCTACCTCGTCAAAAGACATGAAGAAGACTTGATAGATTATGCACCTACTAGTCCACTAAGAGCGCGTCTCACAGAATCCGAGACAACCACTCCCGAGCAACAAACTCCGGAGCAAGGCTAGCTCCATGAGAGGTGAGCCTGCATGGCGTTCTCAGCTCGCGAGATAAAATGGGGAGTTGCGCACATCTACTCGAGCTATAACAACACAATAATTCACATAACCGACCTAACTGGTGCAGAGACAGTTGCACGCGCCAGCGGGGGCATGGTGGTAAAAGCCGATAGAGAAAAGCCAAGCCCCTACGCAGCCATGCTCGCAGCAAGCCGTGTCGCGCAAGAGGCCATGGAGAAAGGCATAGTTGCTCTTCACATAAAGGTTAGAGCACCTGGTGGCCACGGCCCAAAGACACCGGGTCCAGGTGCACAGGCAGCAATAAGGGCGCTTGCACGCGCAGGATTCATAATAGGAAGAATAGAGGATGTAACACCGCTGCCACACGATACTACGAGAAGACCAGGCGGTAGAAGAGGACGCCGCGTCTAACACAATGAAGCCGTTTTAAGACCCGATTCTCTAAACGAGAACCAGTTTATCACTAAATGTATTTTACATAACCTTATTGCCCTACACGGGGGGTTCCAGCTCTACGTTATCGAGGTATGTGGTATGGATGAGCAAAGGAGCATGTGCATAGTAGAGAAGGCCACAAATACACTAAGAATACATATCAGAGGCTATCCTCTCCCCCTTGTAAACGCTGTTAGACGAGCAAGCTACACCGATGTACCGGTCATGGCTATTGACCTCGTAGAGGTATTCGATAATAACACGGTGCTCTATGACGAGATAATAGCTCATAGACTGGCTATGATACCTCTCACTAGTAAAGAGGCTCTAGAAAAGTATAAGCGGCCAGAAGAATGCGTAAACGCGAAACTAGGAGATCCTGACTGCTATGTAACTTTCCGACTAGAGATTGAGACAGGGCCACAAGAAGAAAGAATGGTCTATAGCGGAGACCTAGAGACCAGTGATCCAGACGTAAAACCAGTCTACAATAATATGCCGATAGTCCTAATGGCCCCTGACCAGAGGCTCCGCCTCCAAGCATATGCTCGCCTCGGCTATGGAAAAGAGCATGCAAAGTGGATGCCTGTGAGCGTTGCTGCACACAAGTATGTCCCAGTTCTAGAATTTGACCTAGATGAGATGAGTAATGAGTGTATTAAATGCATAGAGATGGGCTACCCCCAGATAGCAGAGAAGATAAAGAACATGCGCAAAGGTACACTAAGGATACTCGACGACGTAAACACCTCTGGCCTTTACTGGTGTGTTACAAAGAAATGCGAGAAAGGAGCTAAGCTAACCTATGATGATAAGGAATTCCTACTCAAGGTTGAGTCTACAGGTGCATTACCACCCGAGACCATCTTGCTAGAGGCAATTAGCGCAGTTGTTAGGAAAGCTGAAAACCTCCTAGCACAGATAAGGGAGCTACGCCGGGGACAAAGTTAGGGGTGTGAAGAGACATGCAGGTAACGAAGAGAACGGGGCCAACAAACATAGTGCTGCGAATGACTATACGCCGGCTAAAAAGCACTGCTAACAAGTACAAGGCACCAATATGGCGATACGTAGCGGAGCTCCTAGAAAGACCTAGGAGGCTACGAGTAGAGGTTAATGTAAGCAAGATAAACAGATACACAAATGCTGGCGACACCGTAGTAGTTCCTGGAAAGGTACTAGGAGCAGGTAGCATCGATCACCCAGTGACAGTTGCTGCAATAGCATTTAGCGCCGAGGCCGTTCGCAAAATAACTAGCGCCGGGGGCCGCGTACTTCACATACTCCAACTAGCGGAAGAGAACCCGCGTGGCAGTAACGTAAAGATCATAATATAACATGCCCGGGGTGCTTACCCATGACTACACAGGTTGAGGCACCTAAGCCACCAGAGAGAGTACTATACATTGATGCCACAGACCAGATACTTGGAAGAATGGCGGCAGCAGTTGCCAAGAAGCTCCTGGAAGGCTATAGAGTATACATAGTTAATGCGGAGAAAGCAGTGATAAGTGGTGATCCTCTCAGAGTATTTCATAGCTACCGTATATGGTGGGAACTAAAGGTACATGTTAACCCCTATAAGTGGGGGCCACATAGGCCACGCTCACCAATATTCATAGTGAAAAAGGCAATAACGGGTATGCTGCCCAAGGAGAAACAGAAAGGCCGTGAAGCAATGCGAAGACTAAAAGTATACATAGGTGTGCCAAAGGAGCTCCAAAACAAGGAGTTTACACGCTTCAGATTCGCTGATGCCAGCAGGCTAGGACATAAGTTTATACGTGTAGGAGAACTCGCACAGAAGCTGGGATGGAGGGGGGTGCTTAGTAAGCAATGAGCAGCGAGGCCGCGAGACCTAGGCTCCTCGGCGCATACCTGCAAACAGAGAAACCTGTACGGATAGTAGTGGCTGCAGGTAAGAGGAAGACTAGCATCGCGAGAGCAGTGATAAAGCCCGGTAAGGGACGTGTATGGATAAATGGTATCCCGCTAGAGATATGGCCTATTGAGATGGCGCGCTGGAAGATGATGGAGCCCTTGTTACTCGCTGGCGAGGATATAGCTAACAGCGTCGACATAAAGGTTAATGTCCACGGCGGAGGCTATATGAGCCAGGCAGATGCAGTGAGGATGGCTATAGCAAGAGGACTAGTCGCCTATACCGGTAGCGAGGCCTTGAGAAAGATATACGAGGAGTACGATAGGTCAATGCTATCCGGCGACCCCAGGCAGACTGAGCCAGAGAAGCCGATGCGTAGGAGCGCTAGAAGGAGATGGCAGAAGAGCTACAGGTGACAAGGAAATGATAGTTCCTATTCGTTGTTTTACTTGCGGCGCACCTCTGGCACAATATTGGGAAGAATTCTATCGCAGAGTAAAGAACGGAGAGGATCCAGAAAAAGTACTAGACGATCTCGGCGTCAAAAGGTATTGTTGTAGGAAAACCCTCTTAGCGCATGTACCAGCAATATACGAGGTAAGGAAGTTTAAGCGAATACTCTAATACTCTAAGTCAAGTATTCTCCTCAACCCTCTTCAGTTTATTGTTGGTGTTCTGTGTTTTTCTCAAGCCCCTTGGGGCTCGGCAGGGGCCTAGAGGCAGACGCGGAGAACGTAGAGCATCATGCATATTTAGACCCGGTATCCATGTCTCCGCAGAGGGGAAGCAGTACTATGAGCGGCGAGCAGGCTAGGGAAACTATTGAGCTCCTATTACCACTAGAGAGGTACCTATCAGCTGGTATGCACATAGGTACGCACATCTGTACAGCATATATGCGTCGCTTCGTATACCGAGTCAGACCCGATGGACTCTACATACTCGATATAAGAAAGACCGATGAACGCCTACGCATAGCTGCGAAATTCCTTGCAAGATTCGAGCCCCAGAAAATAGTCGCAGTCGCCGTTAGGCAGTACGCGCAGAAACCGGTACAGAAATTCTGCACCTATGTCGGCTGCAAAACAGTCCTCGGGAGAATAATGCCTGGCACCTTTACAAACCCGAGCCTTGAGTGGTACCTTGAGCCAGATGTGATACTAGTGAGCGATCCCAGAGCAGATAGCCAAGCTGTCGACGAGGCAGCCCGCATGGGTATACCAGTCGTAGCCCTAGCAGACACTGATAATAGGATAGACAACCTCGACTTAATCATACCAGTAAACAACAAGGGCAGACGAAGCCTAGCACTTACATACTGGGTTCTAGCAAGGGAAATCCTAAGAGAACAAGGAAAGCTTAGAGCGGACCAAGACCTCCCAGAGCCTCCGGAGGCATTCGAGTTCAGGCCACGGAGACGCTGGTAACACTAAGCCAGGTTTCTAAATAACTTATTCATGAGTGTTTTTCATTACACACTTAATCTCTAGTCATCATAGCCTCCTTATTACCCTAAATATAGCTCTGTACACGCAAGTATTAATGGGCGTACATGAATGCTTAAGCGAATTAGACGATTCCCGTCAGTAGCTGGCATATTCTATGAGCCAGACAAGGACACGCTACGCTCACAGATTGAGTGGTGTTTCCAACACCCTCTTGGCCCAGGAAAATTACCCGAGAAAAGCGGGAAGACTAAGGAAGGCGACGAGATAAAAGCCCTAATAGTTCCACACGCTGGCGTAATGTATAGCGGGCCTATAGCTGCACATGCTTATTACGAGCTAGGCCTCAGCGGTGGTGCTGAAACATTTGTTATCATAGGCCCTAATCATACAGGGCTTGGTGCCCCTCTCGCAGTATACCCCGGAGGAGAATGGGTTACCCCTCTAGGCACGATTAGTGTTGATGAAGAATTTGTAGAGAAGCTTGCCCAGCTCCTAGGAGAGGAAAGCATCGATGAGAAAGCTCACCTCTTCGAACATAGTATTGAGGTCCAGTTGCCGTTCCTGCAATACTTGTTCGGGAACAGCTTCAGAATAGTTGCCATAACTATGTATGATCAGTCAATAGGGAACGCTAAGAGGCTTGCCGAGGCAGTATATGAGGCGGAGAAAGAGCTCGACAAGCGTATCGTGGTCATAGCTACGAGTGATCTAAGTCACTATGTTACGCGTGACGAGGCATACCAGTACGATAAGAGGATTATCAGTGCGATTGAGGAGCTAGATGCAGCTAAGGTGTACGAGACGATAATGGATAATACTCTTCCTGTTTGCGGGCCCGGGCCCATTGTAGCAGCGATACATTACTCTTTGCTCCGGGGCGCTCAACAAGCAAAGTTACTAGCCTACGCGACTAGCGGCGACATAGCTGGCGGGGATACAAGCGTTGTTGGATATGCCTCCATAAAGATCACTTAGCTAGGGCAGGTGAACTATGTTGGGCAATAATGGGTTTAACAAGGAAGAGACACGATATAGTATGCCCCTAGTAATAGTCTATTATGGCGTGCCTCTTCCCGGGAAGTCTAATCCATACATAGTTCTGCGCAGCAAGGATCCAAGCCTTGTTTCTATAGCAGTTGGAATAGATGAGGCAGAGAAGGCATCATCTGTTAGTACTAGCGGCGTATCTCTGGGATGGAGATACGAGCTAGCAATAAAGTCATTCGTTGACGAGGTCTCGGCTAGGCTGGAGCAACCATTACACGTGGTACTAGATATATCTGTAAAAGGCGTCTCATTTCCCCCCGCTTCCTCGATATACGCTGCTGCGAGCCTTGCAATAGTTCGGGCAGTCTCGGAGCTTGGTGGCTATGAGTTGGCCGTGGATGAGGTGCTACAAGCAGCTAATGATATAGATAGAGAGAGTGGAGTAGGTCTCGATTATCTAGAGGCTATGCGTGCAGCAATAATTCGTGGAAAAAGCCTAATATATAGGAGAGGGGAAGAACCCGTAGATTTGCCAAGTAATAGGGAGATAATCCTAGAGCTTGTAGGCGAAGAAGACATAGGCGACGACATAACAGGGAGGCTGGAGGACCCTATCTATTCCGAGATAACTAGGCTCCTAGGCCTTAACGTTATCGAGGTAGCAGCTAAGCTTAGGGAGAATAGCCAAGACAATATAGTAACCGACCTTTCAATATATGAGCGCATAGAGAACGCTGCATACTACATGCTCTATGGTGCAGGTATCCCCGATTCAGGGTGTAAATGGACTCCATCTCTCCAGAGGGTATATGGGGTATGCAGGCCGGGGACAAAGCTAGGAGACGAAGTAGTGTTTTTGTTATAAAGCTAGGGGGAAGCATTATAACGCGTAAGGATGAGGCATTCACGCCGAGCCTCGATACGATGAACAAGGTTGCGAAGGAGCTAGCAGAGGTATATGCGGATGCAAAGCTAGCAATAGTTCTCGGAGGAGGAAGCTACGGGCACTATGCAGCCGCGCAGCAACGAGAGCATGACTCGGTAGCAGCACATGCGTTATACGCCGTAGCGGCGGCAATGAACGAGCTTGCTCTATTAGTGGCAGACGTACTTGCGCTCAACGGGGTTCCTTCACTCATATACCCGCCGCACGCGATGTGCTCGCCAAGAGGGCTTCAACCTAATTGTAGCTGGCAGCAAGCCCTAAAAGCTCTCAGCAAGGGCGTTGTCCCCCTAACTTATGGCGACATATACCCGTGTGAGAGTCGTGAGGGATGGTGCATTGTGTCGGGAGACGAGCTAGCTATGGAGATTGGGTGCCACATTGGTGCGACAAAAGTAATCTATGTAAGCGACGTTGACGGTATTCTCACAAGTAGCGGCGAGCCCATCCCCGAGCTGAGACTACATGAACTTGAGCTAGCCACTAAGCATGCTGGTAGAAGCAGCCACGTAGACGTGACCGGGGGTATTAAGCGGAAACTAGACGCGATAAGAGAAAACTGGTGTAGTAGCATTAGAGAAGTCTGGATAGTCAATGGCCTCAAAGAGGGAAGAATTATAGGGGCAATAAAGGGAGTAGGGCCCGGGACAGTAATAAGGCCTTAGAGGAAACGGTGCTATGAGCCACACGCCTTTACGAAAGCTAGACCATATACGCATCGTGCTTGACAGCGATGTGGAGCATACTTGGAAAACAACGCTCTTCGAGCACGTAGAGCTCCGGCACGCAGCGTTACCTGAGACCAATCTAGGGAACGTAGATACATCCATACGCTTTCTTGGTAAGAGGCTAGAAGCACCGATAATGATAACTGGTATGACGGGGGGCCACGAGGTAGCCGCTGAGATAAATTGCGCGATAGCCAAAGCGGCTCAAGAGCTAGGCCTAGCAATGGGTGTTGGCAGTCAGCGAGCAGCAATAGAGAGACCAGAGCTTGCATCAACCTTTAGTATTGCCCGTAAGTGCGGTCCAGAAATCCCCTTGGTGGCTAATATTGGTGCACCTCAGCTTGTTAAGGGCTATAGCGTTGCAGAGGTTAGGAAGGCCATAGAAATGATTGATGCCGATGCAGTCGCGATACACCTCAATGCTGGGCAGGAGGCGTTTCAGCCGGAAGGTGACACCGAGTATCGGGGGGTGTTAGAGAAAATAGCTAATATTGTAGCTGAGCTAGATAGGCCCGTTATTGTGAAGGAGACGGGGCAAGGGCTTAGCTATGAAGTCGCGCTCGCCCTGCGTAGTAGAGGAGTAAGATTCTTCGATATCTCGGGAGCGGGTGGGACAAGCTGGATCAAGGTCGAGATGTATAGGGCGAAGGCCAGGGGCATGGATAAGCTAGCCCGGGGGGCCCGAGTCTTCTCTGACTGGGGAATCCCGACCCTACAGGCACTGATGGAGGTGCGCTGGGCCTCTCCAGACTCCTGCATAATAGCCAGTGGCGGTATAAGGACAGGGCTTGACGTTGCCAAGGCAATAGCTCTCGGAGCGGATATCGCCGGGGTAGCCCTGCCCGTGATAAGGGCTTATGGAGAACGATTAGAAAAAGGGGTCAAGGATTTCCTTGAGCAGCTTGTCTTTGAGCTACGGGTAGCGTTGTTCCTCACGGGTTCCAGTACGCTAGCCGAGTTGAGGAAAACAGAGCTAGATATAGACCCTATTCTTAGGCAGCGTCTTGAGGCTAGAGGCATAGATACAGAATTATATCTTAGGGGTACAAGACTACTAGTTGAGCCTGGTAGAAGCTGCTCCTCTTAATCAATGCCTATCTATTCGGATATAGAGGTGTACTGGATGAAACTCCCCGAGCACATAGTAAAGTACCTTGAGAGGGTAGCAGGGCTCGTAAATGGCTATATCTATGCCCGTGTACAAGGCAAGCCCGACGACCTATACAACGCTGCTCTCCACCTTATACGTGCGGGCGGGAAGAGGCTCAGACCAGCAATAGTCATAGCGGTCACCGAGGCCCTGGGGGAGGTCGCCGAGAAAGCACTCCCCTTTGCAGCAGCAGTCGAGCTAGTGCACAACTTTACGCTTATACACGATGATATAATGGATAGGGATGAATTCCGCAGAGGAGTACCAACAGTGCACAAGCTATGGGGAGAAGCAATGGCTATAACAGCCGGCGACCTATTGTTCGCTAAAGCGTTCGAGGTTCTAGGCGATGCAGAAGCAAAAGGCATACCTCATAACAGGATTACACGGGCACTAAAGACACTTGCACACGCATCAGCAGTCATAGCCGAGGGCCAGGCCCTCGACATGATGTTCGAGCAACTAGAGGATGTCGATATAGATGACTACTTCCAAATGATATACAAGAAGACTGGTGCCCTCTTCGAGGCATCTGCCATACTAGGCGGACTTGTAGCCACCGGGGATGAGTCAATACTCTCAAGCCTAGCCCTCTATGGCCGCAATCTCGGGATAGCTTTCCAGATCAGAGACGATATACTAGGCGTTGCTGGCAAGGAGGAAGAGATAGGAAAGCCCGTGTACAGCGATATTAGGGAGGGCAAAAAAACACTAGTAATAATATATGCGCTAAACCAGCTTGAAGGTGACGAGAAGGAGAAACTCGTGTCAATTCTCGGCAATAAGCAAGCTAGCCGAGAAGAACTCGAGGAAGCAGCAAGCCTGATCAAGAAGAGTGGGGCCATAGACTATGCGGAGAAGCTGGCGAGAGAATACGCGGACAAAGCTATAGCAGCTCTAAGCGTGCTACCTGATAACGAGGCAAAGAAAATACTAGTTGACCTAGCAGAGTTCGCCGCTACTAGGACAAAGTAGCTAGTCCCTAGTAAGCCTAGTCAATGCCTTTTCTCTACGCATATGAGTATAATTAAGCGGACATTGATTCTTAGTGGGCATCAGCCTTGGTTGAAGAAAATTGTGTGAAATCACCCTATGCAATCCCCCAGCTCTATGTAGAAGATGTAGTCTCCGACATTTTCCTGGAAATAAGGGACGGTGTAGGGGAAGTAACCAGTAGGTGTAGCAATGAGAAGGACGCTATCTGTCTCGGAAAACAAGTATACGGATCCACAATAGACTTCATAGACCTTATTGAGAAGCGTGTCACTAAGAGTTTCGTAGTAGTGCTTCCCCCCGAGTACAATACGGGTCTATTTGTTCAACGCGGTTCAGCTGTGGAACCTATACCAGTTGAGGGCATAAGGGTGGCGTTGGAGGTCTGTGAAGGAGTAAAGGTGAAGAAGTGGGACACGCTTGGAGTCGTGCTTACACGGAAAAGAGAGATGAGGCGAATAAAGACCCACGTAGCAGGCATCGTGGTTTACATATATTCGTCGCCTATAGGCGAGAGAGAAGAGGATATAGTAATTATAGCTCCCGAGGAGGTGGTCAAGTATATCAGGATTCAGCGTAGATGAAGTAAAGAAGCTGGCAAGGGCCTATGCCCTGCTAAATGCCGTTGAGCACGGCGGACGAGCAGCAACAGGGCCCGTTATGGGCAAGATAATGGCTGCTCGTCCTGATCTCAGACCCTATGCGCGCGAAGTAGCAAGAATAGTTGCGGAAATAGTCAAGGAGGTAAATAGCCTCTCCTCGGAGGAGCAGAAACGGCTACTGGAGAAAGAGTATAGCTGGGTAATCGAGGCGAGGAAGCAGAAAGAAGAGAAGGAGAAAACACTACCACCGCTACCAGGTGCCGAAGAGGGTAGAGTAGTTACGCGCTTTGCGCCTAACCCTGACTTTGCAATACACCTGGGTAATGCACGGCCAGCAATACTCAGCCACGAGTACAAGGTTATGTATAAGGGCAAGCTCATACTACGATTCGAGGACACAGACCCAAGAACCAAGACGCCGCTACCAGAGGCTTACGAGCTTATACGCCGGGACCTAAAATGGCTCGGCATAGAGTGGGATGAGGAATACATACAGAGCCTGAGAATGAAAATCTACTACGACATAGCGAGGAAGCTATTAGAGAAAGGCTGTGCCTACATAGATGACTTGCCAAGCCAAGAGTATAGGAAGTACAGAGACAAAGGACTACTCGGGAAATATCCTCCAAGACTACGAAGCATCGAAGAAAACCTAGAACTATGGGATAAGATGCTTGAGGGCCATTTCGCAGAAGGCGAGGCAGTCCTAAGAGTCAAGACCGATCCAAATCACCCAGATCCAAGTATACGTGACTGGGTAGCCTTCAGAATAATCGATACAGGTAAGCATCCACACCCCCTCGTAGGCGATAAGTACGTTGTATGGCCAACCTATAACCTGGCAGCAGGCGTTGATGATCACCTCATGGGTGTAACCCATATACTTAGGGCTAAGGAGCATATGCAGAATACTGAGAAGCAGAAATACGTATACAAGTGCCTTGGCTGGAAATACCCCGAGGTCATACACTTTGGGAGACTAAAACTAGAAGGATTCATAATGAGCAAGTCAGCTCTCAAAAAACTCTATGAAGCAGGCACAGCCAGCGGGATAGATGATCCCCGATTCGCTACAATAGCTGGGCTCCGTCGAAGAGGATTCACACCAGAGGCCATACGAAGACTAATACTAGAAGTAGGCGTCAAATACACAGATGCTAGCATAAGCTTTGCCAACCTAGCAGCAATTAACCGCTCAATAATAGACCCCAAAGCGAAGAGAATCATGGCTGTCATTGACCCTGTCCCGGTACTCATTGAAGCAATTCCCTGGAAAGAGGAGGTATTTGAGATACCATATCACCCCAACGGCAAGCTAGGCTCGAGGAAAATAACGGTGAGAGGACCCCAGGCCACGATCTATGTCTCTAGTAGCGACTTAGAAACAATGGAGAGAAACAAGGTAATTAGGCTCATGGAGGCATTCAATATAGAGATAATAGACACAGACAAGAAACCAATAAAGGCTAAATACCATAGCAGGAGCCTCGATGAGGCAAGGAAACATAATGCCCCCATAATACAGTGGGTCGTAGCAGAACATGCTACTCCACTCGAACTAGTTGTTCCGGAAGGGCTCGAGCTTCGCCGCGAACACGGCTTCGCAGAGGAGGCTGCAAAGAGCCTTAGAAGAGACGAAGTAGTACAATTCGTTAGAATAGGATTCGCGAGAATAGACGCAGTGGAAAGCGACGAGGAAGGCAATGTAAGGAACATAGTGGCGATATTCTCCCACGAATAAGCCTCTTCCCTTGTTTTGCGCTAGTTTTCTATACCCCTAGCAGCGCTGTTGCCTTCACTAGAGGAGGGGCGACGACCGGCCCCGGGAGGAGGATGAGCCATGAGCAAGCCCTTCTATGTTAGGTTTGAGGTACCCGAGGAACTAGCTGAGAAGGCCTATAAGGCGCTCGAAATAGCTAGGAAGACTGGTAAGATAAAGAAGGGAACAAACGAGACAACCAAGTGCGTTGAGAGAGGCTTAGCAAAGCTGGTACTAATAGCCGAGGATGTTGACCCACCAGAGATAGTGGCTCACTTACCACTCCTATGTGAGGAGAAGAAGGTACCATACGTCTATGTGCCGAGCAAGAAGAGACTAGGTGAGGCCGCAGGAATAGAGGTTGCAGCAGCCAGCGCATGCATAATTGACCCCGGCGAGGCAAAGGACCTAGTAGACGAGATAATTAAGGCAGTTAACGAGCTAAAGACTAAGGCAGCTACTAGCTAAGACCAAGCCCTAAAGGGGTATAATAGAATTATTTCTTTTTAAACCATGCCTAGCCGGATCTTGTCCTCTCGTAATCCCTTGTCAACGTGTTCTCGTAGACTCTGGTATGCATAACTCATACTCTATTGTACCGAGTGCGCACTCGTAGTTTAGTCGGTACAATATACAGTTGTTAGTAGGCTTAACGGATGCAAGCTTTGAGACACGTGAGCCTAGGCACTCATGTATATCGATGTAGGCTACTAGGCCTCCAGCTGTCCTCTCAGCTTTTATTGATGCACTTATCCCCAATGATGACAGCTCCTCTATAGCCCACTTAGCCATAGCTATTGTATGGGGCTTGAGTACCTGGATAAGGCTCTTCGCGGGCTTCGTGTACACTATATAGTCGGATGCATAGGCGTAGCTAAGGGCCTCGGCAAACAACGCAAAGAAATCCCTAAGCCTCGTGACAGATCCCCTGCTGAGTAGCGAGATAGCGCCCATCCTGGCAAGTAAGTCCGCGTCAAGGCCTATCTGTGCGTAAAGCGAGGTAGGTGCTCGTAGCGCAGCGTCCTCTACCTCGCTTAGTGCTCTCTCGATATGCACACGGATATGGCTTGGAAGCCTGCTAGTATCAAGCCGCTCTCCTTCAATCAACGCTTCTATGTAAAGACCGGCTATAGCTCCCGTGGCAGAGGAGCAATCGCTTAGTCTATTGCATATCGAGAACGCGTATAGTGTTGCTAGGATCCTCCTAGGCGATATTAATAGTCTCTGAGCATCGCGTAGCCCCGCCTTTGACAAAATCGTCTCTGCTAGCTCGCGCACCTTTCTCAGCCCCCGGGTGCTTGGCGAGAGACTAGGGCGAGCTTCTTAAAGGCCCCACTAGTTACTCGTGTCGCTGGGGTACGCTTTGAGCCAGAAGAGCGGCGAGCGAAAAGACTTCAACATAATAGAGGAGATAGGGTTCCCTGCAGAAGTCATACAGATCATAGGGCGTACTGGTGTACATGGCGAGGTCATACAGGTACGCGTAAGAGTACTTGAGGGCAGGGATAAGGGTAGAGTACTTACGCGTAACGTCCTAGGCCCGGTCAGACTAGGAGACATAGTTATACTACGTGAGACTGAGCGTGAGGCACGTAAACTAGGTAGGAGGAGGTAATAAGCCATGCCCATAGTACATACGTGTGCATATTGTGGCCGCGAGATAGAGCCCGGCACAGGGCTCATGTACGTTAGGAATGATGGTACAGTGCTCTGGTTCTGTAGCAGTAAGTGCTTCAAGCTATGGAAGATGAAGAGAGACCCGAGGAAGCTCAAGTGGACAAAGAAGTATACACCACTCCGGCACTAAGCAGTCACCATAAAGGATTTTGTTCCATACCTGGCCAACATCCTAGCTATAGTAATGCCCTCAGCCTTGTTCTCCGCTAATGGGTCCCTGTAAGCGCTATCGCTACGCCTAGCAGCAGTCCACCTATTATCGTTGTGAGGCCAGGTTTCTCGCGGGCCAGCGGAATAGATAATAGCTGAGTAACAAAGGGCGTCAGGGCTATGCCAATCCCAACTATACTCGCAGGCAGCAGTCCTAGGGCTACTAGGAACGTAATTGTCCCAAAGAAGTAGCCAAAGAACGAGCTGAGAAAAGCATCAAGCAATACACCTCTAAGCTCTCTTATTCTAGCCACATACGGTGACAAGACCAGCACAGTTGCTATCGAACGCGCAGCGGCTACAGAGTACTCGCCGCTAACACTCATGGCTAGCTTATAGGCATACATGCTAACAGCCCATACGAGTGAGGTGCCAATAGCAGCAAGTATGGCTCTAGGAACAATTCCCGGTCCTTTGTCCTTGCTAGTACTGTCTCGGGCTACAAGCCACACACCTAGGAATGCGAGACCAGCAGCTACTAGGACTCGGCTACCAATAGACCCGGTTAGGTAGTCATAGAGAGCGCTCCATATTATGAAAAGGTAGGAGACCGGTAGAGCTATACTTGCACCAACAACGCTAACGCTGTAGACGAAGAGAGTGTCCCCGACAACAGTGCTAAAGACACCGCCAATCCATACACCGGCCTCGAACGCTGGGCTAAGCCACGGAGTCTTATAGGGGAATCCCTCAGCTAGGTACGCGAGAGGAACCAGTATCAGCATTGCGAAGAGCATTCGAGCAGCATTAAACACTACTGGGTCTAGTCTCCTCCGGCTAGAAGCCCTGCTAATAAAGACCGGGGCCAGGCTCCATGAGAGAGTAGTAGCTATAATAGCGGCTAAGCCCAGTAGGCTTGTATTATTCATTCGCTCGGTGCACCCATTGCCCGACGAGAATGGTGCATCGTGGGTACTAGTTCTTTGCCTTGCCCTCCCTCAGCTTACGGCCAAGCATGGCGAAGAACCCTGCCACTGATGGGTAGTCAGCATCGCCGTAGCCCTCCCTAATCATTGCTGCATAGTGATTAGTTATTGCGGCTGCTAGGCTTGCATCGAGTCCTAGTTCTGCAAGCGCCTCAGCAACGTATCGTGCATCCTTAGCTGCTAGCTTGGCAGCAAAACTGGTCTTTCCCCCTAGCCGTAGCCTATCACCGTAGCGCGCAACTATGCCACTGAGCCAGGTCTTCGATAGAACTAGGTTAACGTAGTTCTCCCACTCAATACCATAGGCCTCTACCAATGCGAATGCATCGGCAAGAGCACTAACTATCCCCAAGAACACGTGGTTAAAGCCAAGCTTCGCTGCAAGAGCCTTGGGTGGACGACCAAGATAAACCACAGAGCCAAGAGCAAGTAGGCTCTCTGCGCCACAAGCCTCCTCGTCATCACTACTACAAGGTATGATAGCCTCGCCCCGCTCAACGGTTCTAGGTCCACCAATTATAGGAGCCTCTACGTACCCGAATCCCTTGCTAGAGGCTACCCCGGCGATACTCGTTGATGCCTTGATGGTACATGTTACCTGGTTAATTATCGTTGTTGGCTCCTGGGCGCTAAGAACCCCCTCTGGGCCAATGGTTACCCCGTAGAGTGCATGATCATCACTAACCACTATGTGAATATAATCCGCTTTCTCGGCAACTTCTCGGGGAGAAGAAGCAGCCTCGGCGCCAAGCTCCTTTGCCACTTTCCCTAGTTTCTCCCTGTCCCGCGTCCACAGAACTAGCTCAAAGCCCTTCTCGGCTAAGCGCCGAGCAACAGCTGAGCCCATCCGCCCCAGACCTATAACGCCCACGGTCATTGCTTGCTGCCCGATAAGACTAGCAATAAGGCCCTAGATATTCAGCTTTCGCGCCTGCCTGGTCCCGTGGAGCGGCATAAGAGTTTACAAGTCCTAGGGCAATAACCAGGCTCCTCGGCAGGAGGAGGATAAGGCGTGGCGGTTGAGAAGACCTTTGTCATGATAAAACCAGATGGTGTTAAGAGGGGCCTCGTTGGCGAAATAATAGCCCGTTTCGAGAGAAAAGGCCTGAAGATAAAAGCGCTCAAGATGAAGTGGCTGAGTAGAGAAGAAGCCGAGAAACTCTACGAGGTTCACAAGGGGAAGCCCTTCTTCGAGGAACTTGTCAACTTTGTTACAAGCGGCCCCGTGGTCGCAATGATACTAGAGGGTGACAGCGCTATAAACGTGGTAAGGCTAATGATAGGCCCGACTGACGGCAGGCAGGCACCACCAGGCACTATTCGCGGCGACTTCGCACTAGACATAGGGGCCAACGTGATACACGCGAGTGACAGCAAGGAATCGTTCGAGAGAGAATACAGGGTCTTCTTTAGCGACGAAGAAATAGTAGGCGATTACTAACTCTACCTTGTCCACTGCTTTGATACATTTACGGCTTTTTTACGATCCACAACCCTGCGCTAGCGAGGGCAGCTTCTCCAAGCAACGTTGATGAGGCGTTACCTCTATGTAGCAGAGTGGGCACAAGATACTATTTTTGTTGACCCGGGCCTCGCTCTAGAAGATGGTATAGGTGGGAAGTCCTTGCCTCCGCCAGAAAGGCTAGCAGGGCTAGTAGGTAAGACAAACGTTGGTAAATCAACGTTCTTCGCTGCAGCGACACTTGCCTCTGTTGAGCTAGGCAATAGGCCGTTCGTTACGCTCGAGCCTAATACTGGTGTAGGGTATGTACGTAAGCGCTGTGTACACGTGGAGCTTGGTCTTCCTCGCTGCGACCCGGCCTCGGGATACTGTATTAATGGGTGGAGATTCATCCCCGTGAAGATCATTGATACTCCCGGCCTCATACCCGGTGCTCACGAGGGTAAAGGACTGGGTAACAAGTTCCTGGACTCTATTCGTAGAGCAGACGCTATTATATTGATAGTCGATGCGTCTGGCTCAACGGATGCACAGGGCAACCCCGTGCCACCGGGCACTTATGACCCGGTAGAGGAGGTTAGGTGGCTAGAGAACGAGATAGAGGAATGGATCTACAGCATAATACTCAATGACTGGGATCGCTTCGCCATGAAGGTTTCGACAACCGGGCAGAACGTTGTCGAGGCCTTAACTCAGAGGCTTAGCGGGCTAAGCATTCGACGATATCACGTCGAGAAGGCACTGGAGTACGCTGATTTATCGAGGAAGCCTATAACTAGCTGGAGCCGCGAAGACTTAAGGAACCTTGCCAGGGGATTGCGCCTCGCAAAGCCAATGATAATAGCTGCTAACAAGGCTGATCTACCGGGCGCAGAGGAGGGCATTAAGCGGCTCAGGAAAGAGCTTAGTTACCCGGTCGTGCCTACAAGTGCTGCTGCTGAGCTAGCTCTTCGAAGAGCGGCAAGAGCTGGGCTTATAAGATACCTTCCCGGCGACCCTGACTTTGAGATAATCGACGAGAACAAGCTGAGTAGGAAGCAGTTGCAGGCACTAGAGTATATACGTGAGCATGTGCTACGGAAATGGGGCTCAACGGGCGTCCAGGAAGTAATCAACAAGACCTTCTTCGAGCTACTAGAAATGATAGTGGTTTACCCCGTTGAGGATATACACAGGTTCACCGATAGCAAGGGCAGAATTCTACCCGATGCATACCTCGTGCCCAAGGGGACAACGGCAAGGCAGCTAGCATACATGGTGCACACGGACCTAGGGAAAACATTCCTATACGCTATCAATGCTAAGACAAAGACGCGTGTAGGCGAGGACTACGAGCTACAGGACAATGACGTGATAAAAATAGTTGCAGCAGCGGCTCATAAAGGCTGAGCTGGAAGAGAGGTCAGCCGGGGCGCACACCTCCCCATAGAGAGCTGCTCGTCGGATATGCGGGCAAATCATCACTCCTCTCCACTCTCTGAGGGGCTATGCGGCTTCTTAGTCTATAGTGTTTTAAAGGGGTGTGTGAGCCCTAGCACTGGGATACAACCACAATAGCAAAGGAGCGGGGAGAAGCTTAATGGCTCATGGCCTCTACCACTATCTCCGTGAGACTTGGAAGCAGCGATACGAGGTACCGGAACTAGCTCAGCTCTGGAAAAAGAGACTAATGGAGTGGCGCAGACAGCCAAGTGTAGTCCGGGTAGAGAAGCCAACAAGGATAGACCGGGCTAGGACTCTCGGCTATAAGGCGAAGCCAGGAATCATAGTAGTAAGGGTACGAGTGCGCAAGGGAGGACTAAACAGGCCTAGGCCAAACAAGGGTAGGAGACCGAAGCGGATGGGTGTCTATGGCTACGCACCTGCCAAGTCAACCCGCTTAATAGCAGAGGAGAGAGCGGCTCGGAAGTACCCTAACATGGAGGTTCTCAACAGCTACTACGTAGCCGAGGATGGAGAGTACAAGTGGTACGAGGTAATACTAGTTGATAGGAACCACCCGGCAATATGCAAGGACAAGGAACTGAAATGGATATGTGAGAAGCAGAACCGCGGCAGAGTATTCAGAGGACTAACCAGTGCTGGCAAGAAGATGAGAGGACTACGCAAGTCCAGAGGCCTTAGGGGAACACACAAGTACAAGTGGAAGAAGAAGCAGAAGGAAAGAGAGCTCAAGAAGCGCCACGAGGCCCATCGCGGCGCACGCCTCATAGCACCCGACGAGATCAGAGAGAAGTACCACAAAGAAGACCTACAGTAAAACCCTTCACCGCGCAAAGGCTCGAGTGAAAGGAATTCCTCGTTCCCTATCCACGAAGGCTTTTATCACACCAATACATTATGGATCTTGTATGCTCCAGGACCAGTACAAGAAGACTCCAGGGTCCATGGTAATTCCTAGTCAGCTCATCTGCATGACGGGAGCCTATTATTCGTGTTATTAATCTCCTTTAGGCAAGATAGCTAATACCTGGGAGGAGCAAAAGACATGGCCTATACCAGGGTTGTCCGAGTAGAGCTAGCAGCGCATGCACATGCAACTGAGGATCCCGAGAAGGTTGAGAAAGCCCTAATGAACGTAGTCCCAGAGGCACTTAGAAACAAGGTTAGGATCGAGAGAGCTACTGTTGAGGGGCACTATAATAACCCGATTACACGTATCGTTGCACGCATCGAGGGCAGGGACGCGGAGGAATTCGTTAAGAGGCTAGGCGAGATGCTTAATGAGCAGGACAAGAAGATCTTGACCGCGCTCTTTGACTCACGCTACGACGAGCGAAGTGGACGCCTATTTATCAGGTTTAGTAAGCAGGATGCCTATATGGGCGAGCTAAGGCTCTACGACGGAGACGACGTGGTTCACGTAGTTATACAGCTTCGTGGTGCGCCTCGGCTAAAGAGAGCCGAGGAAATCCTTAGGGAGCTGGGGCTCCTAGCTTGAAGATATGTGATCTCCATGTAGCGCCTAGGAGCTTAGAGGACGCGCATGGAATTGCATCCCTACTCGCGGGTATGGGTGTAAGATGTGTTGCTATAGATAATCCTAATCCACGAGAGGCAAGAGCCTATACCAAGCCATTTATCGAGGCAGGCCTCGAGGCATATACTAGAGTAACTATAGAAGCTGATACCTGGGGCAAAGCACTCAAAGCATTGAGGAGAATAAGCCCTTACTATGACCTAGTAGTAGTAAAGCCCAAGAGCGCTGAGGTAGCGAGACACGCTGCAAAGGATCCCCGGGTTGCTCTTGTGCAACTCCCGCCTGGAATGGCTAGGTATATGGATAAGAGCCAGGCACGTCTCCTCCGCGAAGGTGGAGCAGGAGTAGAGGTATCTCTTCTACCACTGCTTCATAGCGATGATCCGCGCCGGAGCCTCCGAGGCATAATGATAATTGCAAGGCGTGCGGCAGCATACGAGGCGATGCTGGTAATCACTAGTGGTGCCCGGGGTAAATGGGAGCTTTGGAGCCCAGCAGCGATGAAAGCACTGCTTGTCTCGTTCGGGGTTCCGGAGAACATTGCCTCGCTCTCCGTGACTGGTTATCCCTTGTCAATACTTTACTCGAAGAGGCTAAGGGGATAATGCGTGATGGGTACTGAGTACTTGTTATCGGCTCTGGTTCTCTTAGTGGGTATTGCAGCTAGTCTTTACTCTTACTTGGTGACAAAGAGAACAAGAATTATCGAGGAAAGAATTAGTTCCCTCGAGAAAGCATTGGAGAAAGTGGTTAGGCAGAACAAGCTGGTTGCCAGGGCGGCGCTGGCAGCACTACGGAGTAGTGAAGCAGAGGACTTCCTCGCAAAGCTGAGGGCTAAGCGTAGGAGGAGATACATTGCATTCTACATAGTGTATGAGGGAGAGGAGCCACCCTCCCCCCAGGAGGTAGAGAAGGCCATACTCAGGGCTGTTGAGAGGCTCGGCGGCCAGCTCTCAGTAGCCCTTGGTAGGGTTCAGCTAGTCTACTATGACCCGGAGAGAGCGGCAGGGATAATACGCTGCACGCACGATACCAAGTACGTTGTCCTTGCAGCCATGGGTCTCGTGCGCAGAATTGGGCGAAGAAGGGCGGTTATAGTCCCTGTGCGGACCAGTGGCACTATTAAGAGAGCGAAAAGAGCCCTCCCAAGCTAGGGGCGACGACGATGAACCAGCGCCCCTATGTCACGATATTCTCGACCATGACTATTGATGGACGCATAGCCTCCTCCACGAGATTTAGCGAGCTAAGCTGTAACTACGACCTGGCTAGGCTCCGGCTCCTAAGGGGCGCCCACGAAGCAGTAATGGTCGGAGCAAACACGATTATAATCGATGATCCTACGCTGCGTAAGCGACTAGAGCCCAGGACAACGAAGTACTACCGAGTAATCGTTGACGGAAAACTAAGAGTTAGCCTAAATCAACGCATTTTTCGCGAACCAGGGCCAAAGGTAATAGTAATAACAGCTAGTAATGACAAGGAGAAGATCAAGAAGATAAGAGAGCTCGGAGCAGACGTCGTGAAAGTAGATACTCTTGGTGATAAAGGTGAAGTAGACCTAAGGGAAGCATTACAAATACTTGCAGAAAACTATGATATTAATAGCGTCCTCGTCGAAGGGGGAGGTGCACTGAACTACAGCCTTCTACGACAACGCGTCGTCGATGAACTAAGAGCAACAATAACGCCCTATGTATTTGGAGCCGGGGTAAGCATTGTTAATGACTATCTGGGGACGGGGTTCCGTGATCGCTCCGAGTCCCCGAGGCTAAGGCTTAGTTGCGTAGAGCTCTGCCCTTGTGGACAATGCGTACACGTCGCATATACATTGCTTAGTAAGTGCTGTGAGCCGCGGCTAAGGGAGCCGCCCATCGAGTTTTGCCTCTCGGAGAGACTAAGACGATTAGTGCAGAGCTAAAGCGTTTAGGGGAGCCTGGGCTGGAGTAGGGACTCGTAGATAATCCCTGGCCTCGCCGTGGTGCAGGGCACGTATTTGAAGCGGTTACCGAGGAGGCGCTTAGTAGCCATGGACTCTGTACTAGAGAAGGCTATTCGGGCTCTCCGTCTAGGCAAGCCCGTCCTAATACACGATGATTATAGAAGGGAGAACGAAGTAGACTATGTTATTCACGCTTCGTTCGTCACGCCCGAGACCATCTATGAAATGAGGACGCTTGCAGGAGGCCTGATATGTTACTCTATGCCACTACTTGCTGGGAGAAAGCTGGGTCTCACATATGCCCACGAGATATATGCCTCAATACCAGAACTGGCTCCGCTAACGAGGCGCACACTAGGCTACGGCGACAAGCCAGCCTTCTCCATATGGGTGAACAGCGCCAGAGCCGAGACAGGCATAAGGGATAATGATAGAGCACTAACAATAAGAGAGCTAGACAGAGTCCTCGGCATGATAATAAACGGTAGCATCGATGAAGCCAAGCGCTATTTCTACGAGAACTTCGTGGCCCCGGGCCACGTACCGATACTTCTGGGGAGAAAGCTAAGCGAGCGAAGAGGACACACCGAGCTATCTCTGCACCTAGCAATGCTTGCAGGACTAACACCATCAACTGTTATAGTTGAGATGCTTGACAAGGGAACAGCACTAAGCGTAGAGAAGGCTAGGAAAATCGCAGAGGAAAGAGGCCTTGTACTCCTCGAGGGAAGCCGGATAATAAGGGAGGCCGAGAACCTTGGCGAAGATCTGTATTGTAGATACAACCTTTGCTAGAGTAGACATGGCTAAGCACGCGATCGAGACTCTTCAGCTACTTATGCCGGACGCGGTAATAGTGCGAAGAACGGTACCCGGGATCAAGGACATACCTGTGGCGATAAAGCGGCTCATGAAGGAACAGGAATGCGAGGCAGGCATCGTCTTCGGCTGGGTGGGGAAAAGCCTCACCGACAAAATCAGCTACGCAGTCTACTCCCTCGCAATACAGCTAGTCGAGCTAGAGCTAGAGAAGCCAATAATGGATGTAACAGTGCACGAGGACGAAACCAGCGACGAAAAAGAATTGTACAGGATAGCCGTGGATAGGGCAAAGAAGCACGCCGAGAACCTCTACTTATTGCTAAGAAACCCCGAGGAACTAACACGACGAGCAGGCACAGGGCGAAGACAAGGCTATCCTGACGCAGGCCCGATAATTCCTTAAGATTATGCTTTAGTTATTTTCCCCGCGCACTAAAGTAACAGTGAATAAGTTTTATCATGTACGTACGGTAGGCGGCTACCATTCTTGGTGTGAACGGTGTAATAAATAAATAGAACGTAATGAACCCCATTAATAATGGGAAAGGGCTTGGCCCAGCAACTTTACTATCTCGCTGCTTTTATGCTAATATTGATAGCGTCCACTGCGTACTACATAGCAGCATCAATACTAGCCCCTAGACCTAGGAGACAAGGAGAAGCTACACTACCTTATGCATGTGGTGAAAAGGGCCGGGAAGCTAAGAGCCTTGACCCACCGTACCCCTTAGTATTAATAGTATTTACTATAGCAGAGTCGGTGCCCATAGCATCGTTCTTCTGTGTTACCCAGGATAGGCTCGCTTTGCTCCCATTGCTTGTAGCGGCTTTTGCCCCTCCCTTGTTAGTCACGGGGAGGAGGCATGAACGTTCTTGAGCTATTTGTGACTGCATTGATATATCCGGGCTTGTTGACAGCTGTTTCTCTTGCTCTAAGCTTTGAGGCTTTGAAGCGTAAAATTGAGGCACGTATGCAGAATAGAATGGGTCCTACCTACACGGGGCTCCGAGGACTGGCCCAGCCTCTCATAGACTTAGTAAAGCTCCTTGGAAAGGAAGACATAACTCCACTTACAATGCATGAAGCAGTTGCTGCTGCAGCACTTGTTTGGAGCATAAGTCTTGCTGTCTTTGCATGTCTCCTTCTGCCTTGGGGGCTTGGTGGCCTAGAAGATATGGGCTATAACGCTTTATTGGTACCCGTTTGTCTCTCTTTGGCAGCAGCACTTCTCGGCCTCGCATCACTATCTACTAGGAGCCCGTATAGCGTCATTGGCGGGCTTAGGTTCATAGGACTTCTTATGAGCTATGATATAGGCTTGATAAGCCTTGTAGGCGTCGCGTATGCTGCAACGGGTTCCCTAAACATGGATGTTATTAGGGCTAAGCTTTGGGAAGGATTAGTGCATAAGCCTTTCCTCTTCCCCCTCTGGCTCCTCGCCCTTTTAGTAGGTTTTATTCTAGTTCAAGCGGATTTGGGAGAAGATCCCTTCACAATAGCTGAAGCCGAAACCGAGGTAGCTGGTGGATTTGAAGCCGAATTTTCCGGGAGAAAACTAGCATTCATGAGACTAGGTCACGAGGTACATGGTGTAACGGCTCTTCTCTTCTACGTATCCCTATTGCTAGCTCCACAGCCCTCTCGAGGAGTCTTTGCCATCATAAGTTTACTCGCTGTAGGCTTAGTTATAGCATTTTTATCGATAATTGTTGACGCATCAACACCCCGTATAAGACTCAAGGACATGATTAAGCTCTCCTGGGGCTACCTAGTACCCCTATCGATCCTCATCGCCTTCTTATCACTAATGTTAGGAGGTGCTGCCTCGTGAGCACAGCTGGCTTGCTCATAGGCTTTGTAGCAATTATATCGGCTATCTATGCCTCCTTGGCTAAGCGCGATGAAGCAGCTATAATAGCTACTAGTGTTGCGTTAATCTCTCTAGCACTGCTCATGCTCGACATAGGAGCCTATGTGGCAGCTATCATGCAGATATCATTAGTAGCTGGTTTTACCGCTGCAATGATGTTCCTAGCCCCCAGGCTTGGTGGCAGAGAGCCAGGTGCTATGCCGATTGCCGGCATCTTTGCAGCAATTGTAATTACTCTAACCTTCGCTATAATCTCGTTACGCTTCACGTGTAGTATGCCCAGCCCCATTACTAGGTTAGGCGCCGTCCTTGTCGGGTTATCATCGATAATTGTTCTCGCCGCGTTTCTCCTAGTAAGAGTGCTTTTACAACGAGGTGACTTAGCGTGACCGGGGCTTGTCCGCTCTATGCCACAGTAATAGGTGTATTAATAGGAGCTGGCTTAGTCACGCTTACACGCTATAGTTCATTTCTTAGGGTACTTATCGGTATCGAACTCGTATCGGGAGCAGCCACAGCATCCATAGTCCTTGTAGGCGGTGATACAGGGCTCTATGTGTTCCTAGCCCTCATCGAAACCGTAATGGCAGGCATTGCGGCTGCCGTCGCTTTCTCTGCTTCGCGGAGGAGAGATGTCACGACCATAGATGCTTTCTCCGAGGAGGTGAGAAGCCGTGATGAGTCCAGCTGATTACCTGGGATTACTCATCTTCCTACCATTATTGGCGTCGCCTTTAGCACTAGTACTTGGTAGAGCGATAGGGCGTCGCGCATCTGAGCTAGTAGCGCTTAGCGCATCCTTTGTCGTACTTATAGCATCAATACTGCTCTATCTAAGCAGCCTTGAAGGAGTCTATAATGTAGCCTCGATATACACCCCCTTTATCCCAGCCAAGGCCGTCTTCAGCGTAGTAGTTGATGACCTCTCAAAAACCTTTAGCATAATTATCGGCCTAATAGGGTTCCTAGTCATACTTTACTCAATAAGCTACATGGAAAGAGACCCTGGTTATGCAAGGTACTATGCCTTCATGCTCTTATTCATAGCATCGATGCAGGGCCTCGTACTGACCAACAACATAGCCGCACTCTATGCATTCTGGGAGGGAGTAGGGCTATGCAGCTTCGCCTTAATAGGCCATTACTACGAGCGCCCAAGAGCTGGCATAGCAGGGGTAAAGGCCTTTGTCACAACTAGGCTAGGTGACGTAGTTTTCCTTGCAGGAATAGCATATACTTATATACATACACATACATTAAGCCTTGTAGCCCTCAAGGAGACATCGCCTCATGTAGCCTCGGTATTCTTCGCCTCAGCCCTCATAGGGGCTATCGCGAAAAGTGCACAGCTTCCGCTTCATGTATGGCTACCAGACGCAATGGAGGGTCCAACACCAGTATCAGCATTAATACACGCAGCCACAATGGTTAAAGCAGGTGTCTATCTTGTAGCAAGACTCGTTTTATTACTCTCATCGCTTATTGCATCAACGTACCTACCCAGCATCGTTATGTGGGTTGGTGCAATAACGGCTCTCTATGCTGCTCTATCAGCACTAGCTCAATATGATGCTAAGAGACTGCTAGCATACTCGACTATAAGCCAACTAGGCTACATATTTACCGCGCTAGGAGCAGCACTCGCGATTATAGGTAGCGTTGATACCGCGCTGGGCCACGTTATAAGCCACGCAGTCTTCAAGGCCCTACTATTCCTCTGCGTAGGAGTAGTAATACATGAGCTAGAGCCCCTACTTGGCCCCGAGACAGCAAGGGATCTTAGGCGTACTGCAGGAGTTGCACGTAGATCACCTATTCTTGTCCTCAGCTTGTTCTGCGGTACTATGGCACTTGCAGGCATCCCACCGTTCAATGGCTTCTGGACAAAGGACGAACTCATAATATTTGTAAGCAAAGCCTCTCTTTCTGCCTCCATAGTATTACTAATAACTTCGCTCATTACTGCCGCCTATAGCTTCAAACTATTCTACTACCTGGTATTGGCCAGGCCCGAAAAAGAAGGCATTGAGGCTATAACGAGAGTACCAGTACCTATGGCAACCGCTCTCTTAGTTCTCTCATTCTTGACACTTGTATCCCCAATTCTAATAGGGCCGGGGCTTCATTTAAGCACGAATATAGCCTTCATGGGCATAGCCTTAGCGCTGGCAATAACCGGTATAGTACTAGTAGCCGAAGCTTATAGGAGAAGGCTCCTGGCGCCAAGATATATCTACTCAATGCTTCTAGAAGGCTTCTATATTGACAGGTTCTATGTAGATTACCTTGTACCATCACTGCGCTTTGTCTTCACTTTACTCGGGATAGGCATGCTACGCGTAGTTGATGCGGGACTAGATACCTCCATTAAAATAATCGTTAGTGAACTTGAAGCCACGGTACCGAGAAGAAGCGGGAGAATGAGCACATATTATGCGCTTTATGCTCTTGGCATGGTTCTCCTCGTAATAGCGGCCTTTACGCTCCTGAGGTGAGAACATGTTGCTTGAACCAGAGCTTTCCCTAATCACGCTTACACTCATAGTACTAGTGTGCTCGCTTGTATCGGCGCTGCTACGAAGCAGGAAGCTCGTAGCAGCCTTATCATCGCTTGTTGCACTAATGCTAACAGCAGTACTTTTAATTACACAAAAAGGTAAAACTATTACTGTCGATGGTTTACCTCTTCTCAGCTTCGATAAGCATAGTATTGCGATGCTTGTGCTTCTCCTAATATCATCTAGCCTTATCATAGCATTACTCTGGCGCGAAATAGATAATGTGGTTACCCCCCTCATACCTTGGACAATGTACGCGAGTATAATGATAGCCTTATCCATTAACCCGGCAATACTGATCCTAGGGTTAGAGCTTGGAGCATTATCGATTACGGGCACATATCTCAGCCATAAGGGCTCTGAAGAATCTGCCGTGAAGTACTTCTTCACATCGATACTTGCAGGAGCACTAATAATAGCTGGAACAGCCTTACTCATTTCAAACCATGTCTATAGCTTTACAGGTATCAGTACAGCAACTCCAAGCCTTATATTCGGGCTCACCTTCCTAATAACAGGTCTCGCATTAGAAGTAGGCCTTGCACCATTCCACCCATGGCTACCCGACGTAGCTGCCAACGCACCCGTACTCGGAATAACGCTGGCTATACTCCTTGTCGATGCTCCCACCCTTTACGTGTTCTTTAGATTAATAAGCGCGGCTAAGGCAATGGGGCAAATACTTGCCTGGATTCTCGCCATACTAGCTGCGGCTAGTATGGCTATTGGCGAGTTCTCAGCATTAGTACAGACAAGCATACGAAGAATGCTTGGCTTTAGCATGGTAAGCGATGCTGGTTACACCTTACTTCTTGGAGTTGCTTGTGCGCTTAGCGGAATAGTATCTTTTAATGTCGTGATATATTTCATAACATCAAGTAACATGGCATTAGCGCTGGCGCTGGCTTCTGCGAGAGATAAAGAAACTATTGGCCCGATTGTGCCAGCTTTGCTTAGCCTAATGGGGCTTCCACCGTTTTACGGGTTTACAGCGAAGCTTTCAGTAATAACGTTCTTTGCTAGAATAGGGTATCCGTGGATGGCAGTTATTGCTAGCTTCTTCTTCCTAGTAGCAGCGGCTTATGTAATGAGGTACTTGATGACCCTTAGCCGTGACTCTGTACTAAAAGGATATAATATTTTCTCCCTTATATATGTCACGATTCTTCTCCTTCTAGGCCTCTATCCAGGGATAATTAATCTCGTAGGGTGATGGGGATGTTAAGCACCTTGATATGGTTCGTAGCCTCTATGATGGCAGCGTTTTCAGCCATAGTAACAAGCATCTACAATAAGCTAAGAGCAACCGTGATACTCATTATTTTGTCGACTCTACTAGGAATACTAGGCTACAAAGGGGGATCCTACTGCTATTATTGGTTAAAGCAACTAGGCTTACCTATGTGCATAGCAGTTGATGGTGCATCTGTTCTCCTAGTACTACTCAGCGGAATTGTCTCTGCAGCTGCTCTCGTAGCTGCCAGGATGCTGAACGAGGAGAGGGAACAGCTCGGACTAGCGATAACGTCTATACACTTTACCATGATAGGGCTAGCCTATGCCTATAGCCTACCTTTATTCTACATCTTTTGGGAACTAATGCTACTAGCATCGTCATTCCTAGTATACCTCTGGGATAAAAGAATTGCAATACAATTCTTTATATATATGCATGCAGGCTCACTACTACTCCTAGTCGCGATAGGTATACTTGCATCAGAAAAAGCAACGATCTTCGGCTCATCAGTACTCGTGACAGGTTATGGGCTCGTAGCTTTCTCGCTTATATTGGTAGCTTTTGCAATAAAGCTTGGAGTGTTTCCGTTTCATACCTGGCTTCCCAGGACATACACCTCTTTACCCGGTTCAAGCGCAGCTGTTATCTCAGGTATAGTAACGAGTGCGGGAGCATACGGCCTCTATAGACTGCTGTATGGCATTAAGTGGCTCAACCTGCCCCAAAGCGTTGCGTTTACCGGTTTTTGGCTTGGTGCTACTTCAGCAATCGTAGGAGCGTTAGCGGCACTACTAGCACGTCGTCTGGGCTTTATAGCATCTTATAGCAGTATTAGTCATGGCGGCTTCATGTACGCGGGGTTGGTGAGCCTTAGTAGGCTTGCTGCGACAGGCGCGCTATACATAATGTTCGCTCACGGAATTGTGAAGCCCTTATTCTTCCTCCTAGCATCGATACTGGCTAAACAAGCGGGAAGCGATGATATACGGGATATGGGTCTTTATGCGAAAACAATGCCGTTAACAGCATTCATAGGGTTTGTTACAGCCCTAAGCCTAGCAGGTGCACCTGTCTTTGCTTTCTTCCCGGGAGAAATAACAGTAATAATAGCCCTAGCTGAAGCTGCGTTAAACCCGATAGCTGTAGCAATACTAGTTACCGCGTTATTCCTTGCAGCAGCCTATGCTCTTAGGTACTGGCTTCGTGTATTCTGGAGACCAGTCGTCATGGTGCCTCGTCGTCTGCCTAGTGAGCCTCCGAGGAGACTTCTACTCGTTCCCCTCACTCTAGCGATTATAGCCATTGTAGCCGGTGTTCTTCCAGCCCCGATTTTCTCACTTCTGGGGGCGATGCTTCCTTGACCCGCTCAGAGCCGGGTAACACGTTATCAAAAAGAGATAGTAAAAATATTGAAAATGGGGATAGTATGGAGAAAAACAGTAGAGAAAAACCTCCGCACACTGTTAGGCTTATTTCAAGGTCGCCATGGATACTACACTTCAATACTGGCGCGTGCAATGGTTGCGACATCGAGGTCTTAGCAGCCCTTACTCCTCTCTACGACCCAGAGCGTTTCGGAGTAAAGCTGGCCCCTAATCCACGCCATGCAGATATCATTATCGTGACGGGTGCCTTGACCAAAAAGGCGGCCGAGAGACTGAAGCGATTATATGAGCAGACCCCTAACCCTAAGTACGTTATCGCCGTAGGTACTTGCGCGATAAGCGGGCACGCGTTTCGGCATAGCTACAGCGTTATCGGTGGAGCCGACAAGGTGGTTCCAGTAGACGTCTATGTACCCGGTTGTCCTCCGAGACCTGATGCCATCATAGAGGCTATCGTAAAGCTCCTCAAACGCGAAAGAATTGAGGCTGAGAGGCTTGAGTCTGAGGTTGAAATTTAAGGATAAGGAATTAGAGCTTAAACAAGTCGAACCCAGCAGGTATGAGGTGGTGCTAGAGAGACAGAGCGACATCGTAGATTTCGCAAAAGCTCTCATAGATGGGACTGAGGGAGAGGTTTACCTAATGAGCATTAATGCTATAGATTACCCCGACAAGGGTGTAATAGAGCTACGCTATCTCTTCTGGTCCCTAAAGCATAAATCAATAATAGATGCGAGAACCCGTGTTCCTAGAGATAAGCCAATTGCCGAGTCTCTTATCGAGGTTGTCCCAGGTGCTAAGCCTTATGAGCAGGAGATCTACGACCTATTTGGCGTAGTGTTTAGGGGCAATAAGTGGCTTCGCGACGGCTTCTTTAAGCCACCAGACATGGGTGCAACGAAGCCCCTACTTAAGCAGGCTCCTCCAAGTAGGAAGGGGTGAAAGGCGATGCCTGTAATTGAGATACCAGTAGGTCCTCAACACCCTGCTCTTCATGAACCGATACTACTACGCGTCCGTGTTCGCGGCGAGGAGGTTGTAGGAGTAGACATAGTGACTGGATACAACCATAGAGGTATCGAGTGGCTTGCTGAGAGAAATACATGGCTAAAAACACTATATATAGCGACCCGTGTATGCGGCATATGCAACTTGATGCATGCAACATGCTATGTGCAAGCCCTCGAGAAACTAAACAGTATTAAGCCTCCTGAAAGAGCGCTTGCTCTAAGAACCATAGCTATGGAGCTAGAAAGGCTCCACAGCCACATGTTACTTGCCGCAGTAATGGCCGAAATACTGGGCTTTGAGAGCCTCTTTATGCTCATAATGAGGGATAGAGAGAAGATAATGTTGCTTAAGGAACTTGTCACTGGTAACCGAGTCTTATCTGACTACGTGTGGCCGGGCGGTGTTCGAAGAGACATTGATGACAGAATAGTAGAGAAGATAAAACGGACCCTAGACTATATTGAGGAACGAATACTATACTACAAGGACGTCTACGAGAACGATAAACTCCTAAGACTTAGACTCGAAGACATAGGCGTGATTAAGTACAATGAAGCCCTCTCATACGGCTTAGTTGGACCAACAGCTAGAGCTTCTGGGGTACAAATCGATGTAAGAAAAGACACGCCCTATGCCTGGTACGACGAGGTAGACTTTAAGATAGTAACTCGCAGAGAAGGGGATTGTTTAGCTAGAGTACTTGTACGTTTAGAGGAATCACTTGAATCGATAAAGATAATAAGACAAGCAATTGATAAGCTACCTAAAGGCCCCATTACCGCGCTAAAGATTCCTCCACGTACCTTTAGGCAGGGAGAAGCTATATCTCGAGTCGAGGCTCCCCGAGGCGAGCTCATATATCACGTAGTGAGCAGAGGGGGGAGAAACCCCTATAGGGTCAAGATAAGAACACCAAGCTTTACAAATATACTAAATAGCGTGTTTGCTTACCGTGATGCAACGTTATCCGATGTGCCAGTAATACTTGCGAGCTTTGATCCCTGCATATCGTGCATGGAGAGAATAATGGTTGTAGATGAACGAAGTGGTGAGCAACGATTGGAGCCTGTTCGGAAGATTGTAAGAAGGAAGAGGAGGTGAAGACGTAGTGCTTAAACTGGCTCGTGAGCTCCTCAAAAATCTACTAAGAAGACCCGTTACCATAGAGTATGGGATGAAAGCTAAGCCTAATCCAACCGAGAGGTACCGGGGATTACACATAGTTAATCCCGATAAGTGCATAAGTTGTAGCCTATGCGCCATTGAGTGTCCTACTGGAGCTATAAAGATGACAGAAATAGTGTATGGGGGAAAGAAGAAGAAAATACCAGTAATAGATTATGGTTTATGTGTATTCTGCTATCATTGCGTCGATATATGCCCGAAGAATGCCTACAATACATCTAATGAAATCCCGCCGCCAGTATTTGAGAGAACACTGCTAAGAGGAGATCCGCGTGAACCCAGGCCCTGGAGAACAGAAGAAGTGTAAGATACTCGTAATAGGTGTCGGTTCGCCTCTTCGCAGGGATGATGCAGCTGCTCTCTACTTGGTAGAGAAGCTCGGACGGAGAGGATATAGCTGTGTACTCGAATGCCCAATGGGGGTTGAGCTATGCGCTCATCGTATAAGAGAAATTAATCCCGAATTGCTGATAATAGTTGATGCAGCTTTAGGCGTAGAGGCAGGTAACGTAGCCGTAATTAATAAGCCTCCTTCTCAGGGTCTTTGGACAACTCATAACATAGATCCTGAATTAATGCATAGGTACATATCCTCGTATGCTAATAAGGTCGTTTACTTGCTACTCGGAGTCAAAGATGTGGGAATAGGCGAGGGCTTATCAGTAGAGGCGCGCCGAGCCGTACAGAAGGCTCTAAAGCTTCTCGAGAAAATAATCGCTGCCTAAGGAATCTTAGAGTAAACTTTTTGGGCCTATATCGCGGCGATGCGCTTGGGGTAGGAAGAGTGGCAGAGGCAATTAGGCTTGGCATAGTTGTCTCAGAGTTCAATTATGACGTAACGTACCTTATGCTTCAGCGAGCTATGAATCATGCTAAGTTCCTTGGCGCAGTAGTGGCCTATGTAGTTAAGGCTCCCGGTGCATATGATATACCATTGCTTGTTGAGAAGCTCTTGCGCAAAGACGATGTAGATGCTGTCGTAGCGCTAGGAGCCATTATCACGGGTGCTACTAAGCATGACGAGGTCATAGCTCATCAAGTTGCTAGGAAGCTAGTGGATCTAGCTGAGAAGTATGGGAAGCCCGTAACCCTAGGGATCTCCGGGCCAGGGATGAATAGAATGCAAGCCCTTGAGAGAGTAGATGACTATGCTAGGAGGGCCGTAGAGGCCGCGATCAAGCTAGCTCGCCGCATGAAGGCATTAGAGGAGGCAAAGTTCAGCGGGGAAACAGTGTTCATTGAGTAACCGCGTATTTTTCGAAGCACTCTATGCTATAAACCCGGGCGATGAGAGCATAGAGCTAGTCACTAGGCCGTGCATAGAGATAAACGAGGGCGTCATAAGTGGTTTTTCACCGGGATGCCCGCCGGGAGCCAAGAAGCTCCCTGTAGCAGTTCTTCCCGGGCTGTGTAATGCTCATCTCCATTTACTGGACTATGCTATAGCTGAGACTGGCGAGAATAAACGCCTAGAAGACCTAGTGGAGCTACCAAGGGGGCTAAAGTATAGGCTCCTATCAAGGCTGAGCCTTGATACCTTGGAAGAAAGGCTCTCTATTGCAGCCACCAATATACGGAACCACGGAACTCTCTTTCTCGGTGTGTATGCTGAGCTAGGCCAGATAGGAGCTAGTCTTGTTGCCCGCGTTCTCGACAGGTATAGGCTAAGCTTCCGCGTGCTCGTACAACCAAATAAGAAAGTGTATGCAGAATACAAGGAGCTCCTAGAAAGATATGGAGGTGTTGGTCTCGACACGGTCTTCGACCTTTCATCGCCGGAGCTAGTAGATCTCGTACAGCTTGCTCGCCGGGTCCATGGATATGTTCACGTCCACGTATCGGAGACCAGGGAGCTTTACGAGAAAGGGGATTACAAAGTAGCTCTCGAGGCTAAGCCACACGCAGCTGTGCATCTAACCATGCTTGGCGCCGACGAGTTAATGCAAGTAGCCAGGGAGGGTATAGGTATCATCTTCTGTCCTCGCTCAAACATATATCACACAGGTAGGCTTCCCCGACTCGATCTCCTCCCTGAGCTAATCGCTGAGACTAATGTGGCTCTCGGAACAGATAACGCGGCATGGATACCGCCATTTGTGGCCGAGGAGGCATCGTATGCCTACTTGTCCGTGCACCCCGTTTCCCGGAGCAAGGCAAGGGAACTAGCCGAGGCATTGCTGCTGAGCATCACTTCTAGTTGCGTTAGACTCCTAGGCCTTTGGAGCAAGGAATACGACTCCCTATCGCTGGGTGCGTCACTGGTTCTTATACCAGAGCTTAGCTGGAGTAACGACCCCGTCACGACGATTATTAAGAGAATGCAATCCTACAAGGTACTAGGAGCCCCGCCTGGCGAGGCTACACGTGTAATCCGCGAGCTCCTTGGCGAGGAAATCTAGAAGCTCCTCCCCGAGCTCTCTCGAGGCAATCACTTCCTCGTCGGGGTAGAGGCCGGGAACATCTCTATGAACCCACGGGGTATGTCTGGGTTCTCGTTGCTTACTCGTCTTAAGAGCATTGATAACGTCCTCTTTCCCGGCCTCCCTGACCCCTATGCTATAGCCACATGCGAGGAGGAGGCTAGCCTCCACTGGGTCAGCGTGCACTAATCCTATCCTAATGCCGTAACGCTTCTCTAGGTAACTAATGACCCTATCCCATGAGTTGAAAACAGCTACGCTGAAGCCCTCAGCTCGCAGCATCCTAGCGGCCACGTAGGCAACTGGATAAACCCCTCCGTGGAAAACGGCGAGTACCAGACCCTTACTCCACTCAAGCAGGCTCCTAGAGACTTCTACTAGGTACCTGGTGAACGTATCCGGCTTGGCTGTCACGCGGGGAATACTGTGCTCTATTGAGACAGTGTACGGGATAACCGGTGCCACGAGCGCATCGGGGCAGCTGGTGTCTGGAACAGTTCTCTCCGTGACACAGCTTGCTATGAGCGTATCCGTGCCAAGGGGTAGGACTCCATGGTTTTCGAGAGAACCTAGTGGGAGAATAACTACGCGACCAACGGAGTCGCGACCCCGTAGCACTAGTAAATGCTCCTTCATATTTTATTACCATGTTCCTATAAGCCTCGTCACTTGTACTTAAAATGCTATAAAGGGCCTCTTGGCCACGGTAGACCCTAATAGGGGGATGGCGACGCCGTCCCAGACAGAGCTATGCTGTGAAGACCTCACGACGATCCGACCCCTATTAATTGCTGCACTAGGCTATGTTTACTATCATGTCTTCCTCTGAAAAGAGGCACGCTTAACGATAATAGGCTCCTCCGAGGAACAAGCATAGCCGAGGAAGGGGAGTGCTCGGTGATTCTTCGTGAGCAGTGGCGGGCTTGCCAGCCACGAGATGAAGAGGTATGCTAGGCAACTACCGATACTTGGTGTTGAGGGGCAGCGGAAGCTTAAGAACACAAAGGTACTTGTTGCTGGTGTTGGTGGCCTGGGCTCTGTTGAGGCAATTTACCTGGCCGCTGTCGGCGTCGGTAAACTAGTCCTAGTTGATAATGATATAGTTGAGCTTAGTAACCTTAACCGGCAAATACTTCACTGGACCGACGATATAGGCAAGGCGAAGCCCATCTCGGCAGCTGAGAAGCTAAGGAAACTAAACCCTAATGTAGAGATAGAGGTCGTGACGGAGGGTATAACTAGGGAAAATGTTGAGGAACTGTTGAAGAAGGTAGACATAGTTATTGACGGTCTCGATAACTGGGAGACTCGGTTCCTAATAGACGAGGCTGCTTATCGGCTTGGCAAGCCCTATGTATATGCGGGTATACATGGGTTCCAGGGACAAGTCACGATAATTGTGCCGGGAGAGACTCCTTGTCTACGATGTGTGCTTCCACCAAAGCTTAGGACGCCTCAACAAATCCCTGTAATAGGCTCGGTTGTCGGGATTGTGGGCTCTATAGCTGTCACGGAGCTCGTGAAGTATGTAACTGGTGTGGGTGAGGTAGCTAAGGGCAAGATGCTCGTTATAGATGCCTACTCGATGGAGATGTTTAAGTTCGAGCTTACTCCTCGCAAGAACTGTACATGCTAAATAACTTCAGTAAGAATATTTCGAAGCCTGTGTAGAGCTGTACAAGCCCTAATAAAGATATAGATGCTTGTTTCCTAGTGAAAATAGCTAAGAGAACAACTACTAGCACACCAGTCAATAATAGGGATGCAGGGCCTTGGAGTTCTCTAAGGCACTCAGCCAAGGAGCAATACGTATACCGGGCCCGCTCTTCGAAATCCTCGACGAGGTATTCGGTATAGAGCACCCGCTAGCTAGTGGACTAGCAGTAGCAAGAAACATGGATAAAGAGGAAATCGAGAAGACGATAAGGTCTAGGAGCTATTTGTTCCATGATACCAGCTACTTGCTAGTAGACTCTAATGACGTGCCAGAGAAGATTCTATGGATGAACACGGTCTATGTCTACACAGATAATAACGAGGCAGTATTAAAGAATATAGCTGAGCCCAAGATAATTGACCCTATGCCTTGTAGGAGGCTCTACGGCGACCCAATCGCCCTTGACGAGTTAGTTGTATGTACATCGCTGCGCCCATTAGTAGGGAGAGAGGTCTACTTCAAGACATTTATATTCAAGACGAAGAAGAAGATCATTGATGTCGATGTGGAGGGTCTTTGTAGAGGCATAACTAGCTATGCTAGGAGAAGTGGTGGCGTGACAGTATACTTGCCGGTTCTCCTAAGACGGGAAGTGGATAGCATAGTGAATCTTGTGCAAACTAAGAGCATTGATCCAGAGTTTCTCCGATCCGGTGACATAGAGCCGCTGAGGGATCTCGTGGAAAAAGTTGTGAGGAAATCCATAGAGCTAGTAGGGCTCCAGTGAAGAAACCCCTATTTCCTGCTTAGTGCTACCTCGCCATGCTCGGAGAAGTTTATGGAGAAGGTTTTCTACGCAGCTCTTGCCGGGGAGATAGTTCTCAAGTCGGATAGGGTTAGGCCTCGTTTCCAGGCAAGACTAGTCGAGAACCTAGTAGCTGCTTTCAAGAAATTCGGGGCTAGGTGCGAGAGACCAGCTATAATACAAGCACGGCTAGTTGGTAGGTGTGATAGCGATAATGATCTCGAGAGAGCCGTTCTCGCTGCAACACATACATTCGGTATCCATGGCTCAACCGTGGCGCATGTAGTAGAGTATCATGACCTCAGAGAGCTAGCCGAGAGAGTTAGGCTCGTAGCGGCTGAGTGGGTCAGGGGAAGGAAGTTCGCTGTACGAGCCAAGCGCACTGGTGTCGAGGGGTTCACGAGCCTTGATGTTGCCCGGGAGGTCGGCTCAGCTCTCTACAGCTACTCAGCAGGGGTTGACCTAGAGAATCCGGAGGTAGAAGTCTTTGTCGAGGTAAGAGGAGACAAGGCATACATCCATAAGGGGTTCCGGCCCGGGCCAGGCGGGTTACCCATAGGGGTGGAAGGAAGGGGCCTAGCCCTGTTCTCCGGAGGGCTTGATTCACCGGTCGCAGCATGGATGGCTGCTAAGCGCGGCATTGAAGTTGATCTCCTACACTTCATCCTTGCTTCTCCTCGCTCGCTCGAGGATGCTAAGCGTGTTGCCAAGAGGCTCGTAGAGCTGTGGCTTCATGGCTATAATCCACGGCTCTATGTAGTTGATTTCAGAGCCGTTACGGAGGCTATAAGGACGAGTGTTAGGCGCGACTACGCCCAAGTAGTGCTAAGGGCTGCGATGTTTAAGGCCGCTGAACTAATTGCTGAGAAACAAGGCTACCAAGCACTATTCACTGGGGAGAGTATTGGCCAGGTCTCTAGCCAGACGCTTCACAACCTCTACGCCTTGGCGCGTGTTGTACCCTTACAAGTCCCGTTGATAAGGCCTCTTGCAGGCCTCGATAAAGAGGAAATAATTAGCATCGGTAGAAGAATAGGTATATATGAAGAGGCGGCGAAGACCAAGGAGTATTGTAGGTTAGGGAGCGGCCCAGTAACAACAAGGGCTAGGCCAGAGACTCTACGAGTAGAGTACGAGAAAGTACAAGACATGGCTATGAGAGCCGCTGAGGACTACTATGTAGAAGAACTTTGATAAACTCTATAGACTCGGGTAAGTGGATGATTTATCTCGGGCCAAGGGTTAAGCACAAGCTCAAAAAGCTTCTCAGCAGGCTTAAAGACTACGCCCTCGATTATCCTCGGGGCCCCGTGCTCACTCACTAACACTGGTACGATGATTCGTGGGGCTAAACGCCCTATCGGTAACTCCTCCTTGCCCTCCGCGACACGTCTAGCTACCTTGGCTAGCTTCCTCGCAATAGCTACTAGGCGCTCGGGCGGCTCCCGCTTCACTAGGCGCACGAGGAAGATGATGCCGTCACGTCTAGCGATAACAATATCGGCGAATGGTACAGATCCCCTAACCGCCTCAGCGCTATGGATTACGTCGCGCCTAGAGCGAATACGCTCCAATACACGGCTAATAAGAGGGCCTAGGAATATCTCCTCGACGCGGTCAAGAGCGCCAGTATAGCAAACACGGTCACCACTTATCCGGACAAGGCCCCTGGCCTCAAGCTCCTCCACGACTGCCCATGTCTCGGAGGGTGTTAGGCGTGCTAGGCCAGCAATAACAGCTATGCCGAGGCAAGGGCGACCCTTTTTCGCGCTCTCTCTTAGAGCGCGGAGCACCC
>JALVHV010000145.1 GCA_027028845.1 Pyrodictiaceae archaeon
TCCTGGGAGCCGAGGGACAAGGGGTTCACAGCCACCTTCCGCGTAGACGTGGGCGGTGTCGTGGAGTACCTCTCTAGGCTAACGGCTAAGGCAAGCATAGAGATAAGGGAGATAGACGAGAACAATATAGACTACTTGTTCGAGGGCAGCATCGCAAGGGCAAGATACAGCGGAGTCATACACCTCAACCTAGAAGAGGAAGAGCCCAACAAGACGAGGGTAAGGTGGAGAGCAGAGGTAGAGCTAGGCAAGGCACTGCAATTGCTCTCACGCTTCATAAACGTCGATGAGTTCGTGAACAAGATAGTAGCAGGCGTCACGGAGTCGATAATAAGCTGTGTGGAGAAAAACAAGTAGATAGAAGATGGAGGAGGGGACTAGCCTAGTAGTTTCTGGAGCCTTGTCGGAGTAACTAGCTTCTTCAACTCGGTGACGTGGATACTCGTTTTCTCTGGGTATGGCTCTTCTCTCTCCGCTGCTCTGAGGACTAGTCTAGGCTCTAGGGGCTCTGGCAACGCGATAATGCGGTGCACCTTCCCGTGCCTGCCTAGGGTCTTTTTCTCGAGTAGGCCTATTGCTCGGTGGAGTTGCTCTAGGTCCCTCCTAAGGACAATAGTGTCTCTGCCAACTCTGAGAACTAGTCTCCCCGGGCCCCTGGGAGCCATCGCCTGGATGTGCTTCTCTACCATGCTCAAAGCGTCTAGGGGCGATGCCGCCCTAACCCTTATGACTCTGACGGGGGGCTTGATCCCGGCTATCTCGGCTCCGTAGCGAGCCATTACCACGGGGGCGTACCGGGCTCCCAGTAGTCTTAACGCGTTGTATCTGTGGTGCCCATCTATTATCGTTAAGGAGCGCTCCTCGACAATGATTGGCTTCATTACCCTGCCTAGGCGTTTTATGCTCCTCGCTACCTGGAGTACGCGGCTCTGCCTAGCCTCCTCGTGGGCGAGGAGGCTCTTGACTGGTATGAGAAAAACCTTGGGCTCCACAATAGGCGGTCACCCCTCTACGCGTGGTAGGTAGGATAGGTCGAAGCTCTCGGGCTCAACATCTACTAGTCTGCCTGCTAGGTAGTCGTCGTATCCCTTGAGGTCGAGTAGACCGTGGCCGCTGAAGTTGAACACTATTATGCGTTTCTCGTTCTTCTTCTTAGCCTCTAGTGCTAGGTCTATCACGGCCTTGACGGCGTGAGCTGTTTCTGGCGCGGCTACGAAGCCCTCTGCCTGAGCAAATATCCTTGCTGCCTCGAATACCTCTGTCTGCTTATAGGCTACCGGCTTAACGATTCCATGGTTTACTAGTATGCTTAGGCTCGGCGCTACTCCGTGGTACCTTAGCCCGCCAGCATGTATAGGCGGCGGTATGAATCGGTGCCCCAGCGTATGCATCTTTATGAGTGGTGTTAGCCCAGCTGTGTCGCCGAAGTCGTAGCGGTACTCGCCCCGTGTCATCGAGGGAGCGGCCTTGGGCTCCACAGCTATTATCTCGGCGTCTAGTTTTCCTCTCAGCTTCTCCCTTATGAACGGGTAGGTGAACCCAGCGAAGTTGCTCCCGCCTCCAACGCAGCCCACGAGGTGTGTTGGCGGCTCCTCGCCTAGTAGCTCTAGTTGCTTCATTGCCTCCTGGCCTATCACCGTCTGGTGCAGCAATACGCTGTTGAGAACCGAGCCCAGCGAGTACTTCGTATTAGGATGGGTTAGCGCATCCTCTATCGCCTCGCTTATAGCTATGCCGAGGCTCCCAGGGTTATCAGGGTCCTTCTCGAGTATCTTCCTACCTACCTCTGTGAGCTTGCTCGGGCTCGGCACCACTTCGGCGCCATAGATCTGCATTAGTACTCGGCGGTATGGTTTCTGCTCGTAGCTCACACGAACCATGTAGACTCTTACCTTTACGCCGAAGAGCGCGCCTGCTAAGGAGAGCGCGCTACCCCATTGACCAGCACCGGTCTCCGTGGTTAGTCTCTCGATGCCCTCCTTGGCGGCCATGTGGGCCTGTGCTATAGCGGTGTTAGCCTTATGGGCCCCGGTTGGGAGGACTCCCTCGTACTTGAAGTATATCTTGGCCGGTGTGCCTAGTCGCTCCTCTAGCCTCCTAGCCCTTATGAGGGGTGTTGGTCTACCGACTTCTAGGTAGGCTTGCCTAACCTCTTCTGGTATCGGTATGAACCTCTCTGTGCTGATTTCTTGGCGTACGAGCTCCTTGGGGAAGATCGCTTCTAGCTCCTCCGGCTTAACTATTGATCCGTCTGGCTTGCGTGGCGGAGGAAGAGGCTCAGGCAGATCCGGCACTATATTGTACCACTGTTTTGGCACTATTTCCTCGTCTTGGGGTGCACGGATTTTTATGGGGTCTAACGCCATTGGCGCATCGGCTACACCAGGAACAAAGAAAGCCCCGATGAGTGGTATATTTAAACCTTTCCCTAAGAATTGGGCCCCACTACTAGCCGGCCAGCACGCAACCCTTAACCCTGGGTATTCCCGCGGGAATATTCTGGCCAGAATAACTCTGTGGCGCAGAGAGTTCAAGTACCTAAAGAGGCTAGCCGAGGAGGAGAGCTGGCTCCTACTCTACGGCAGGAGGAAGACAGGCAAGACCTTCATGGCAAGGCTCCTCGTAGACTG
>JALVHV010000146.1 GCA_027028845.1 Pyrodictiaceae archaeon
CGGCCATTGTCTACTAGTACTACGTGGACTTCTTGTGGCCCGTGTGCTCCGTAGACGCGTTTTCTCTCTATGTCTGAGGTTGAGCTTGGCCCGCTTATCACGTTGAGGTAGGTTGGTGGGTAGAGGCCTGCCCATGCTGCCTGTACTATTGCTGCTGCTAGTGCTACGGGGAATGTTGGCAGTATCTTCTCTACGCTTATTACCGCGATGTGTACTGGTGGGTACCCGGTTACGAGGCGGATGTTGCCCTCGTTCTCAACGAGTATGATTGAGCCCGTGTCGGCTGCGAGCGCGTTGCCACCACTAATGCCTATGTCTGCCTTGGCGAATTTTTCTCGGAGGAACTTCCTTATCGCGCCCACTATTTCCTCGTGCATAGCGTTGTCGGGGAGCTTTATTCCGAGCTTCTTTCGTAGAAGCTCTATGGCTTTCTGCCTAGACAGGTGGATTGCTGGCGCGGTGGTGTGCATTGGCTTGCTGCCTGCCAGCCTTATGAGGAATTCACCTGTATCGGTCTCCCATACCTCGTTGCCGAGCTCCTCTAGGTAGTGCTGAAGCTGTATCTCCTCGGCAACCATGCTCTTGGAGAAGACTATTGTCTTGCCCCGCCCAACTATCTTCGCTACTATTTCTCGTGCCTCCTCCGCTGTGTGGGCGAAGTATGGCTTAGCGTGGACCTTCTTGAGAGACTCCATTGCCATGTCTATGTAGTGCTCAAGATTGCTTATTACCTTCTTCTTCGCGTCCTCAACCATGCTGGCTAGCTCGCGTAGCTCGGGGTGAGCATCAAGTATCTTCAGGAACTTGCCCTCAGCGTTCCGGACCCCGGTGCGCAGTCCTCTCTGGAACTCCTCGTCGCTGAGGCCCTTGTAGATCTCCTCTAGGGCCTCCTTGTAGGTAATCCTCTTCACGCTCATGGTTACTCAAGCCTCTCAGAGAGTAGTATTGAGATATCCGCTACACGCACGTTACTCGGAGCGACGCGGTGGAGATTAGCGTAACAAATAGGGCAGAGAGTCGCTATCGTGCTAGCGTACTCCATAAGCTCCTCTACCCTGTTCATAGCTATCTTCTTCGATAGGCTCGGCGCTAGGGACTCAACCGGGCCGCCGCAGCAATATGTTAGTCTGCGACTCCTACGCGGCTCCTTGACGTCGTAGCCAGCGGCGCTTAGTAGCTTCCTAGGCTCCTCTATGACGTTCTCGAAGCGGGCATAGAGGCATGGGTCGTGGATAACGACTGGCCCGGCGCCACCAGTTTTGAAGCGGAGCTTGTCAAGGTTCTCAGCTAATAGCTCTAGGTAGGAGCGAACCTCTAGGTCGTAGCCGCCCAGGACCTTGGGGTAGACTGTGCGAAGCATATGTGTTGTGTGCGGATCGATAGTGACTACTTTCTTTACCCCACGCGACTTGAATGCCTCGTAGACCCTCTCTGCGTGCCTCCGGAAACTCTTGAGGAGACCCATGTCGTAGAGAAGGGCGCCGCTATACCCGTCCAGCTCGGGGTCATAGTAAAAGCTTATACCTGCGGCCGAGAGTAGCCGGGCTATACTCTGTAGGACTTGCTCGCTGTACTTCTTGGCCTCCTTATCGGGCTTACTAACCAGCTTAGAGACGTCAACAACCTTCATAACCTTCTTGGCGAGCTTTAGGGCGAAGCCGCCAACACTGCTCCTCTCAACCTTCTCTAGCTGGTTAACAAGGCTCTCGATATAGGGGAGGAGCTGGTACAAGCCACCGGTATAGAGGAGGTAATCACCGCTAGATGGGAGACCTAGGCCACGGCTCCACTCATAGATGGCCTCCCGGCTAACGGGTAATGGTAAGCCCCGTTGCTCCATATTGTCCTTGATCATTGATACTATCTCGCGCGCTTCGAGAACCAAACGGTAAATACACCAATTTAGTGTAGGCCAGCACCGATTCTAGAAAAACTCTTCCGTAGCCAAACACGCCGAGAATAGTTCGCAGCTCAGCGATAAGGAGCCCCGTTACACATTCACGGAGAACAGAGTGCTAGGGTATGGGTACGCGAGTCTTCTCGAGAATGCTCCCGACCACGGCCTCGGGTGTGAGCCCCTCAGCCTCGGCCTCCGGGGCCAATACTATGCGGTGTGGTAGCACGTACACCGCAGCAGCCTTCACGTCATCGGGTATGACGTAGTCGCGGCCAGCCATGGCTGCCAGCGCCCTGGCTAGTTGTTGTAGGGCAATAGCTGCGCGGGGACTAGCGCCGAGCTCTACTCCGGGGTACTCGTGAGTAGCATCCACGAGGTCAATGATATAGTCGATAACGGGCTCGGAGACCTCGACGCCCCATACGGCCTCCCGAGCCTCTAGCACATCCTTTGCTCCAGCCACGGGGCTTATCGGCCACTGCTCTATGACGCGGAGACTCTTCAGAACCCTCTTCAGCACGTCGCGGCCAGGTCTACGGATAGGCACCTTGACGAGGAACCTGTCCAGCTGCGCCTCGGGTAGCGGGAAGGTACCCTCTAGCTCCACGGGGTTCTGGGTGGCAATAACCATGAAGGGTTCTGGGAGGTGGAGCGTATTACCCTCGATGCTCACCTGTCTCTCCTGCATTGCTTCTAGTAGTGCTGATTGTGTCCGTGG
>JALVHV010000147.1 GCA_027028845.1 Pyrodictiaceae archaeon
CCGCCATGCATAGGCACCCGTGTTGTGAAAGAAGAGGCATAGCCAACTACTAATATGTCTTGCACACGCGTTAATAGAGCAAGGATAATGAATGCTCTGCCGAGAAACGCGGCCAGAGGCCACGAAGAGCATCCAGAGCCCAGCAATTAAGGAATACTGGTCCCGCTGTGCACAGCAGGCGCCCTATACAGTAAATACTCGTCACGCTCTTGGTTAGGGCTATGCATAGGAGGTGCACATAGTGTCTCGCGTAGCTTTCCTCTCCGGCGGCAAGGATTCGCTCTATGCCGCGTTGCAGAAGTGGCCTATTGATTACGGCGTTGTCCTTGTCTACGAGTTTCCCCGGCCAAGCCCACACCTCGTCAACCTAGGCAAGAGCGTTGAGACCCTCCTACTAGCTGGTGTCACCGTCGTTGTCGAGAGGCTTCCTAGGGGCCGGGAAAGGGAGGAGACCATTAAGCTCCTTAGGCGCCTCGGTGTAAGCGAGATAGTTGCTGGCGACGTCTATGTCGAGGATCACCTTAGGTACATGGAGGGCGTAGCCAGGGAGGTTGGTGCCGAGCTCTACGAGCCCCTATGGGGCATGGATCCCGAGGAGCTGTTATACAGAGAGATGGAGACCGGGATAGTGTCGCTTGTAACAGGCGCCGATGAGAAGCTAGGCAACTGGGTCGGCAGGCTCCTTAGCAAGGATAATGCAGGAGAGCTGGCGAGCGAGGCTAAGCGGCTCGGCCTCGACCCTCTCGGGGAGCAGGGGGAGTACCACACGCTTGTCATCAATAGCCCTGTTCACGCGAGGCGCTTATCTTACCGTGTCTGCGAGCGCTTCGGCCACGAGTCTGGCTACGTGCTTCTCAGGGTGTGCTAACGGGATGAGGACCGATTGTTCCTCTCTGGGAGAAATAGTTCTCGGTGCTATTAGGCGCGGTGTTCGCGGCCAGGGCTGCGACTGCATAGCTATGAGCGGGGGCATTGATACCACGACTGTTGCTCTCGCAGCACGCCTAGAGGGGCTCAGGCTGAGAGGCGTTGCGGCCTACTATGTTAACGGGGTTCCACGCGACCTAGCCTACGTTGGCTATGTCGCCGCTAGGCTCGGCATAGAGCTCCACCTAGCCCCGGTAACGAACGAGTACATCGCGTCCAAGGTAGGCTACGTCGTCGAGTGTACTGGGAGGAGGGACCATATCGAGGCCCGTAACGACGTAGTCTTCCTAAGAGCCCTCGAGGAGGCCAAGAGGCTTGGCTGCAACTGCGTCCTCCTGGGAGACGGCGGGGACGAGGTCTTCGCTGGGTACAGCTTCATGCTCACACTCGATACGAGGGAGCTGAGAGAAGCAATACTCAGGATGGCTACTCGTGGCCGCTACCCGGGCCTAGAGCTCGCCGAGTGCCTAGGCGTTAGGACTGTAGCCCCGCTGCTAAGCGACGAGGTCATCGAGCTAGTCCTCAAGGCCCCGAGCATCTGCATAAGGGGATGGAGTAACGAGGGCAAGGCGCTGCTGCGCAGCATTCTCCGCCGCTACAGCCTAGAGCTAGTAGCTAGTAGGCCGAAGACGCCCGCCGAGCAAGGAGCAGGCACGGACGGCTTGACCCGCGAGTTCCTCGAGAGGCTTAGCGGCATCGAGCTACCCGAGTGCCATTGCTAGTGCCAGTAGCGCCGCCACGGCGCAGAGCCAGAGCAGAGCAACAAGGGCGACGAGCCTAACCCCTCTACGGATATCCGTGGCTGAGGGGAGCCCTCCCTGCCCTAGCCTGTAATGCCCGGGCTTCTCGAGAACAACACCGAGGGCGCCGGCTAGGCTGCTCATAGGGTGCCCAGCGTTAACGCTCTCGGTTACCCCCGAGTAGCGTCTCCAAACACTATAGGCCCTGCCGGGGTCGCCGCCGATGAGCGGCGAGAGGAGCACTAGGAGTAGCGCTGTCAGCCTCGCAGGGGCATAGTTGACAACGGTATCCATCTTGGCGCTTAGCCACCCGGCCTCAAGGTACTCGGGTGTCTTGAACCCTAGGGCGCCGTCGAGCGTGTTAACAATTCTCTGGAACAATGCACCAAGGGGCCCGAGTAGCGCTGCGTAGAGGAGCGGAGAAGTATATCCATCGACCAAGCTCTCTGAGAGGCTCTCGAGAGCAGCGCTTGCCACGTGCCCCGGGCCTAGGACGTAGACGTTGCGCCTAACAAGCCCCTGTGCGACTCGCTGGGCCTCGTTGAGCCGCCCGGCCTCTAGGTGCTCTGCGACCTGGGCCACGCTCTCTAGGAGGAGGCGTAGCGAGAAAGATGTCTTCAGGACCCACGCCGCTGCCAGGACCCATGCCCAGGGGGATGCAAGGTACGCCGTGTAGAGGAGCAGCGAGTAGAGACCAAGATGACTAGTGACTACAACGAGCCAGGCCACTACTCCCCTTATGCGTGAGGAGCGGGGCGGAGCCAGCTTCTTCGCAGCAACAAAGGCTGTGTGTACCGGGTGTATGGAGAGCAGGAACCCGCTATGATAGGGATAGGCGTAGTCGAGCACGTGGGCTAGGAGGAGGGAGGCTAGGAGGAGCCCTGGGCTTGGATAGGCCCAGTCTGGTAGAACACGTGGGAGCG
>JALVHV010000148.1 GCA_027028845.1 Pyrodictiaceae archaeon
GCTTAAGCGTGAGAGACGGGCAGTAATCCTTGCGCATAACTATATGCTCCCGGAGATACAGGATGCCGCTGATTATGTCGGGGATAGTCTCGAGCTAGCGATAAAGGCTATGGAGACCGAGGCAGACGTAATAGTCCTGGCCGGGGTACGCTTCATGGCAGAGGTTGCTAAGCTCCTTAACCCTGACCGCATAGTTCTTCACCCCGAGCCCGCTGCTGGATGCCCCCTAGCCAGCTTCGCGACCCCAAGGCTGCTCCGAGAGGCTAAGCAAGAGCACCCCGGCGCACCACTCGTTATCTATGTGAACTCCTACGTAGAGGCCAAGGCGGAGGCTGACTACGTCGTCACCAGTGCCTCAGCTATAGATGCCGTGAAGAGGCTTGAGGCAGAGAAGATACTCTTCGCACCCGATAAGAACCTCGCTGAATGGGTTCAGGAAAACGTGCCTGAGAAGCAAGTAGTCCCTGTGCCGAGGCATGGTCATTGCCCGGTTCACGAGTACCTTGTGAGTGGGTACTATGTTAGGCTCGCAAAGGAGCAGCACCCCGAAGCACGTGTACTAATACACCCCGAGGCACCCCGTGATGCTCGCAGGCTCGCCGACTATATCGGTAGTACTAGCCAGATGCTCCGCTACATAGGCCGCATAGACCCAAAGGGCTCCTACATAATTGGGACAGAGGAGGGCCTCGCTTACCGGGCCAAGCGCCTCTACCCAGAAGCAACTATTTACCCTGTATCCACGCGGACAGTCTGCATAGACATGAAGAAGGTCACTCTAGAGAAGATAGTCCATAGCCTGGAGACGCTAAAGCCCCAAGTAGAGATACCAAGCAATATAGCGAAGAGGGCCCGGGAAGCTGTTGAGAGGGGACTAGAGCTAGTGGGCAAGAAGCCGAGGAAATAGCACAATGAATTCTATACAGGCGCGTCTCTCCACCGAAGGTCTCCTTGCCCGCTAGGTGGTGCCCGGCCTTGGCTAGGTTATCTCCGAGGCTCTGGTCCCAGAGGATAGCAGAGGAACTGCTTCACTGGATAAAGGAGGACGCACCCTACATTGATGCTACCACCGAGGCTCTCGGCATACGCGATGACTGTGCCGAGATGATTATAAGGGCTAAGAGCAGTGGTGTCGCCTCCTGTACCTCCGAGGCCGCTGAGGCCCTGGAGCTTCTCGGCCTACGTGTGCTCGAGCGCGTTGAGAGCGGGCAATGGTTCCACGAAGGAGACGTAGTTATGCGCATACGCGGGAATGCCCGCGACCTCTTGTTGCTCGAGAGGACTCTGCTTGACTTACTCATGTACGCCTCGGGCATCGCTACTGCTACGCAACGCCTCGTACTAATGGCTAGGAGGCTTAACAGGAGGGTAAGGGTGGCTGCTACTCGCAAGACTCCCCCAGGGTTCCGGCTTTGCGCTAAGCTAGCCTTCCGCCACGGCGGGGGCGATACCCACCGCTGGGGGCTAAGCGATGCACTCATAGTCAAGGATAGCCACGTGGAGATAATGGGTAGCCTCGAAGAAGCCCTGAGGAGAGCTGTTGAGAGGAAGAGCTTTGCCCATAAACTAGAGGTTGAGGTGTCTAGGCCCGAGGATGCCGTGCTCGCTGCGAGGCTCGGAGCAGACATAGTCATGCTAGACAACATGTCCCTAGACGAGGTTAAGCAGGCCCTCCGCTTGCTCGAGGAGAGCGGGCTACGAGACAAGGTATTGGTGGAGGCTAGTGGCGGTATAGGACCCTGGAACATAGCCGTGTACGCCGCGAGCGGGGTAGACGTGATTAGCACTAGTTATCCCTTCTACCACCCGGAGAGAATCGATCTCTCCGCGGAGATGAAGAGAGTTGAGCAATGCTAGGCCCCGCATAGGCCTCATAGGGTGTGGCGCAATAGCCTCAGAGATAGTTGAGGCAATTCGCAGCGGCATCGTGGACGCAGACTTGGTAGTAATGATGGATATTTATCCCGAGAAGTGTGAGAAGCTAAAAGAGAGACTAGGGAAAGAAGTACCGGTTACTACCTCGCTTAAAGAATTCCTAGAACATAGCATGGATTATGCAGTAGAGGCTGCTAGCCAGGAAGCAGTAAGGCAGTACGGCGAAGAAATACTCTCTCGCGGGATAAACCTTGTGGTCCTAAGCGTCGGCGCTTTACTCGACGACGAGCTAAGAGAAAGACTCATAGCAACGGCCAGGAAGACCGGGGCCAAGGTGTACGCGCCTACGGGGGCGATAGCTGGGCTAGACGCTGTGAGGGCACTAAGAACAGTGGGCATAGACAGGGTTGTGCTGAGGACTATTAAGCCGCCGAGAAGCCTAGGCATCGAGGCCAAGGAGAGAAAAGTACTCTATCATGGACCCGCGAGGGAGGCCGTGAAGCGATTCCCCTTCAACGTCAACGTCGCTGCAGCCCTAAGCCTAGCAGCGGGCAAGGAAGCCGAAGTAGAAGTAATAGTTGACCCCAGCGTTGAGAGGAACACCCACGTGATACTGGTTGAGTCAAAGGCTTCACGGATAGAGATAAGGGTAGAGAACGTACCCAGCAAGACTAATCCAAGGACAAGCTGGCTAGCAGCACTCTCAGTA
>JALVHV010000149.1 GCA_027028845.1 Pyrodictiaceae archaeon
ATAGCAAGTGTTGTCGAGGAGAAGGCCCGGGGGCATGGAGTAGAGCTTGTCCTTGGGAAACGAGTAGAGGCGTTGGAGGGCCAGGGCGGGAGAGCCAGGAGGGCAGTGCTTACAGGCGGCGATGCTGTGGAGGCTGATGCGTTCATAGTCGCGCCCGGTATTGAGCCAAACACTGTTCTCGCTGAGAAGGCTGGGCTAAGGATAGGAGAGACGGGGGCTATCTGGACCGATGAGCACATGAGGACTAGTAACGAGTACATATACGCTGTCGGGGACGCTGTTGAGACCCGTGACGCTTTGACTGGTGGTAGGGTTTGGTGGCCATTCGCGCCCGCGGGTAACAAGCAGGGCTACGTAGCCGGCACCAATATCGCTGGAGGGGAGGCCGTGTTCCCCGGCGTTGTTCGCTCAAGTGCCCTCGGGGCCTTCGGGCTCTACATAGCCTCTACTGGTCTACGCGAAGAGGACGCGCCAAGGTATGGGTTCAGGCCCGTCTCTGCCTACTTGAAGGCGCGTACACGGTCCCACTACTTTGGCGGGGGGCCAGAGATACACCTAAAGGTGGTAGCGGATGAGGAGACAGGGCGCCTCATAGGTGCACAGGCTGTGTCGGAGGACTCTAGCGCGTTCTGGAGAGTAAACATTGTCTCAGCACTTATATGGGGCAAGGCAACCGTGTGGGACCTGTTTAGCTACGACCAGTCCTACTGGCCAGGCGCGAACCCCGTATGGGACCCATTAACCGTGGCTGCTAGGCTGCTCCTCCGAAGCTTCCGGGGCCGGGAATGGAAGACACTGAGCTAGAGACCCGCTTTTTCTCCCACATGGGCCTAGTCTATCTCTTCCCGAGTAGTAGTGCGAGTGGCCGCGAAGTCGCTGCTAGGAATGCGAAGACCGCGAACCCGATAATTGATAACGAGCTACTATGCGTAGCTATGGCTGCTGCAAGGCCTATACCGGACCACAGGAGCGCCACGAGTAGCTCAAGTGCGCCGAGCCTCTCTACTAGGCCCTGCTTGCCACGAGGAGTCGCTAGCACCGCTAAGCCCGCGGCGAGGCCAAGGACGAGGCCTACTACGTGCTGTGCTGAGTCGTAGCTAGGGTTCTTCGCGAGAGCGAGAAGGGCTAACGGAGTCGCAGCCGAGAGCATTATTGCTGATGCTCGGAGGGTGCTGTAGCGTCTGCGCAGTACTAGGTATACTGCAGCGAGTACCGCGCCTATAGTGGCTCCTCCCACTACGTCGCGGAGATAATGTACGTGTAGAACTAGCCGCGAGCAAGACACAGCTGTTACCGCCAATGCTCCGCCGAGCAGAGCTAGGGGGCTAAGGGTCTCGGCGACAACGATTCCCCAGAACAGCGACGACATCAATGCATGCCCGCTCGGGAACCCTGGGCCAGAGGCGTGTACGAGCCACTCGCTCTGCGGGGGGCGAGGCAGGTTGATATAGACTTTTAGGAAGACGCCGAGAGCCGAGCCAAGGGCTAGGCCTGATACCAGCCTTATCCCGAGAGCCCCACTGAGCACAACGTATACCAGGAGCCCTATCACCATGTAGGCTGCTTCCCCGCCTATATCGGAGACCAGCTTGCAGCCACTAACCCCGCCTAGGGGACAGGCAGCGAGCTCCGCGACACCTATTATTAGCACGAGTAGCCCTACCTTGTCGCTACGAGATAGCTGCATAGGCAGGCACCCACAGAGGGCCGAGGAGGGGCGCTGGCCTCGTCTTCGGCTAGCGAGTAGGAAGCGAGACAAAATATTGTATTCTTCTACTGTGCCTTACTCGGTGAACTAGGAGAGGGCAAAGGGGTAGGAAGAGGGATTGCCCAGAATAGCGCTCGTCACTGGGAGGAGGGCGGCGCCGAGGCTAAGGGATCTTGCTGCACTCTTGCGCGAGGAGACGGGCTGGGTAATTGATGTAGTAGAGGCACCGGTTGATATAGCTGCTCTTATTCCACGAGAGGTTCTCCGAGAAGTAATACGTAACATAGGCAAGGACTATGACTTGGTCATTGTCCCGGGCACACTGAGCTACGACGTAGCTGGGTTAGGCAGGGAGCTAGGAGTACCCGTTGTCAAGGGCCCAGAGGACCCCGGTGCCCTCTACCTCTTAACGGAGCTAGGCGAAGAGGGGCTAAGGGAGCTGCAGCGACTCGGGCGCCTAGAGCCAAGCCTCCTGCTAGATAAGTGGCTTGACGAGCTTCGGCGCCACCACGAGGAGGTCGAGGGCATCGAGGTATGCGGGGTAAGGATTCCGATTAGGCCTCCTCCGCTAGTGGTTGCTGCCGAGGTCTATGTTGAGCAGGGCGAGGAACACGTAGAGGAAGCAGCTAGGAAGGCCAGGGAGCTTAGCAGGAGGGGGGCGGACATAATTGTTGCAGGGTTTAGCGCGAGCTGGGACACCGACGAAGCGTATCGCGCGTTGAAGAGGGTCGTAGAGGAGAGCGAGGCACCAGTAGCCATTGATACGCCGGACCGCGTGCTTGCCGCGAGAGCTGCTGCCGATGGCCCTGCATGCCTCGTATTCACACTGGGGGTCGACGACCCTCTCTTCGATGTTCTCCCACGAGGCAC
>JALVHV010000150.1 GCA_027028845.1 Pyrodictiaceae archaeon
TACTCATAGACCATTCTTATATAAGGTATGAGGATCAATGGGCTAATGGACTTATTGGTGGCTTTGCAGGGTATTCGTTTCTCGAGCCAAGTAACGCTCTCAACACTCCACTCCGAGCCCTTGGTGCCCAGTGCTTTCTCCTCGGCTTCTCTCCTCATCTTTGAGCCTACTTCCTCGAATAAGCGCTCACAGCCAAGGTCACGGGCTATGGTCTCTGCCTCTGCTGGGCTTATCTCGCCAGAGAGTACTACTCCCTTCACTCGTTTCCAGTCAACCTTCTCCAAGGGTATAGTCCTGCTTATTAGCTGTGACTTGCTCGCCCTGTAGCGCTCCATGAGCTCTGAGACAGCAGGGCTATAGATGTTCCTCCTAGCAACTATGTCTATGGGGTAATCCGAGGAGAAGTACCCCGCTACGCTTACCTCTACGCGGTCCCTAACCGTTTCGCACTCCTCTTTCTCCTCGGTTTCCCCGGTCTCCTCGTTGTATTCCTCATAGTACTCGCACTCTTCCTTGCGCAGTGTGACCTCGGCTCTACCACTGTACTTTGTCTCGGTGTGGACATCGGCGAAGTAGCTGGGAACATAGTATATGCTTGCCTCCCTTAGCTTTATTGAGCCGAGCTTCGACAAGTCCTTGTCACTAGAGGCTATTTTCTCGAAGATGCCTTGGAGCGATGCCCGCTCAACGGGTAGCATCTCTATACTTGTTCTACCAGTATCGATGAACCAGTTAACGTAGCCACAACTATTACAGACAGCTACTATGGTCTCGGGCGAGACATCTAGCGGTGCGCCGCACCGGGCACACCGGAACATCACGGTATCGCTTGCCACGGGGCATACACCTCAGCAACTCTGGTCGTGGCGGACCGGTCTCCCATCAGGGCACCACTTGATTGGCTGTGCACAGTATGGGCAGACAGGGCTGAACAATGGTATCTCCTTGCCGCAGTACGGGCATCTCGGCTTCTGGGGTGCTGGTGGCTGCTGGGGAGGCTGTCTCGGCTGTTGTAGCTGCGGTGGAGCCTGCTGGTACTGCTGGGGCGGAGGCCTCTGCTGGCCCTGTTGTGGTTGTTGGTACCCCGGTGGCGGATACTGTGGGTAGGGTTGATAGGGCTGCTGGTAACCAGGCGGTGGCTGCTGCTGGTAGGGATTACTGGTTGCCTGCTGCGGCCTAGCTGGCGGGGTCATTGGCTGCTGTGCTGCCTGGGCTGGCGGCGGTGGCGGAGGATACATTGTCCACGGCGCTACGAAGAACGGTGTAGGCGACTTAGCCTTGGCCACGTTCTCGCTAACCTTCTCCCTCCCGGTCCACTCACGCTCATACATGGCTGCATAGGCTCGTGGTCCACTCATCTGTAGTATCCTCTTATCCTCGTCACTGACATCGACCCTGAACGCCATGTCTATGATCTTTATCCCATACATCTCGTCTACCTTCTGGGCTATCCTAGACTTAGCGTAGTCGCTGAACTCGTTGAGCATCGCCATGAAGTCTGCGACGTTCTGTACAGTCCTCCCAGCCCTAGCCTGCTCGTTGGAATACTCGGCAAAGGCGTCAAGAATCGTTGATACTATGAATGGGTTTATCTTGTTACGCACATCGTCCACGGTTACCTCGTCGCGGAGCCCCACGAGCCTAGTATAGAACGTCTCCAACCTGTTCTCATCAACCGTGAAGTAATAGTTCCCGTGGAACTGTAGATGCACACCAACCCAGTCTATGAATGCCCTGTCGCCGAACTCTGCGTCGTACTGTAAAAGGTTAACAAATAATACGTTAGCCTTGAACGGCGACTCTCCGCCAGCCACGCGGGTCATGAGGCTGCGTAGAAAAGGTATGTTCTGTGTATCAAGCCTATGCCTGCCAGCAGAAATAGTGCCCATTATCTTGCCGTCACGAAGGAATATCGCTCTCTGGGACTCATTAACTATGAGAAAAGAACCATGCTTTATGACATCCTTGGGATACTTCCAGGCAATATACTCCATCGGGTCCAGGTGGTCAGGCCACTTTATAACATGGCTTCCGGAGCTCTTCTCTTTTTTACGCCCAAATATCACTAGACATGTACACCTCAATTAGCTACGAGGGCAGGAGAACGAGGAGCACCTAGGAGAGTAATCCTCTAGGAGGACCCGGTCACGCAGTGATACGCGCTAAGCGTACCCTGCTATGACCGAGGAGTCCTAGAAGAATACCCTCCTCTAGGTGTCCCTCTCTCCTGCGTATACGGATTCGATAGCACACATGTACTCTAGCCACGTTTGTTCTTTAAAAACCCTACGTGTATCGCAATTAGCTCCAAAAGAGCTTTATGAGGAATCGAAGTAGTTGTTCTAGTTCCCTATAGTATTTCTCTAGACCCTCGACCCTGGAATAGAACGAGATAACGTAGGCCGGGTCGTGTAGACCAGTATTAGGCGTGTAGACTAGCTTGGCGAGGCCCACTAGCTCTGATACGAGGTAGCTCACCGGGTGCTGCGACACAGCTGCAGCGAGCACCATTACTGCTAGGAGGGCTAAGGCCCCGCCTATAGCTACCTTGCCCCAGTCAATGCCCCT
>JALVHV010000151.1 GCA_027028845.1 Pyrodictiaceae archaeon
TAGTTACTCCGGGCCATGTGCTGCTCACTTCTACCTAGAGCTAGCTGAGACTACACCTGCACCGGATACCTTTGTCATACTCGGTACTAACCACACTGGTTACGGAGGATTCTTCACGACTACTAAGCGGTTCGCTAAGTGGCTTACACCGCTAGGCGAGATACCCGTTGACCTCGAGCTGATAGACGAGATTATGAAGAGGACTAGCCGCGTGGTTGACGACTACTTAGCCCACCTGGAGGAGCACAGCATCGAGGTGGAGCTACCCTTTCTCCAATACATATACGGTGACGGGTTCTCCATAGTCCCGATAACTGTCCGGGACGCAACGCCCAGCATGGCCCGCGACGTAGCAAGCGCTATCCTTGGGGCAGCCAAGGCGCTTGGAAGGAGAATAGTGTTCCTTGCATCCTCCGACTTCACTCACCACGGCTACATGTACGGCTACGTAGTGTTCAGCGAGAACATTGCAGAGAATGTAGCAAAACTCGACCTCTCAATAATAGAGCGCATCCTCGAGCTAGACACCGAGGGGTTCTACAAACGCCTAACCGATACCGGGGCAACAGTATGCGGCTATGGGGCCATAGCGACACTAATGGAGTACGCTAAGAGCATTGGAGCCAAGCCAAGGCTACTGAAGTATTACAACTCGGCCCAGCTAACCGGGGAAGAGGACATAGCCGTAGGCTATGCCGCTATATCGTTCCACAAGCCCGGGTAACCAAGAGGCACCTTGTATAGGACAGCTGGAGGAGCACTACATGGGGCCACGCAAGACTTGTAGCATACGCTTAGTAGTATTCGATGTTGACGGGGTCCTAGTACCAATACGTAGTAGCTGGGGCTACATACACGAGAAACTAGGTACCACCGAGGAGAGCAAACTGAACTACAACGCCTTCATGAGGGGGGCTATAAGGTACTGGGAGTGGATGTACCTAGACACACTGGCCTGGATAGAGGCTAGGCCAGGCATAACAAGGTGGGACCTAGAGGCACTCTTTAGCAGCGTTGATCCTTTCCCAGAGGCGCCAGTAGCTATCGAGAAGCTGCGCTCCAAGGGCCTAGAACTAGCACTTGTGAGCGGTGGCGTAGAAGTTCTCGTCGAGATGATAGCTCAGCGCCTAGGCATAAGGCACTGGGTCTGCCCCGCGCTGAGCTATGATCCATGGGGCCGCCTCGTGCCCGGGGGAGAGCCACGGCTAGAGGCTGACCGGAAGGATCGAGCCGTAAGAGAGCTTGCGAAGAAGCTAGGGCTCAGCATGAGGAACGTGGCCTTTGTGGGCGATAGTTACTGGGATCTACGCGGTATGAGAGAGGCTTGTCTAGCGATAGCCGTGAACCCCAGCGACGATAGAGTCGTTGAGGAAGCCGACTATGTTGCCGGGAACCTCGTAGATGCTGCGGACTACATCATAGAGCATGCTGAGGCTCCTTAGAGGGATAAAATGAGAGGATCAAAGCTACCTGGTCGTATTCGTCGCGTTTGTTGCTGTACTCGTCGTGGTCACCGTCACGTTCATGTTTTGCGCTGCTTTCTCTAGGCTGCTTAGCTGCTGGAAGAACTGCTCCAAGTCATTAATGAAGCTTGTTGGGTTTCTCTTTACACGTATTGGTTGAAGCGAGTTACCACTAACTATCAGTATCCAGCTCTCATTATGCGGGACACTATATGCTAAGCGGTTAAACACATAGCTCACTACCCGCGGCAAATCAGGCGATAATGGGTAGAGAAGGGCCAGTACAGGGTCACCCCTATCGTACAAGGCTATGGCGAACAAGGGGTTCGACAAGTTCACGTTAAGCGTCTTAACCCGGTACTTCTTTATACCAAGGGTCTTCGATACCTCTTTTGCTATCGCTTGTGCATCATACTCGTAGTTCATCGGCGCGAACACTACGACTTCGTAACTATGCCCTGAGACCAGCATCGCTACATACTCTACTATGAATATAACGATAAGGAGTATACCACCCACCGCTACCAGGGTTTTCCGGTTAATACGTAACCGTCTTCTACGGGCCATATTGGCTTACTCCTCCGACAACGATAGAGCCCCTATCCTTGTCCCGGGGGAAACGATACGTTCTGCTATTCATAATATAGGTTGTCCTTAGCCCCGCACGGGATGCGGGTAGCACTAGTCATTATAGCTACTTATTAAAAGGGAAACCTGGCCCCAGGTTACTTAAGGCATAGTATTGTAGAGAATATCGGAGGAGCAATGTAGAGTTGATACCGCATTTAAGCTTAGTCATCCTCTTGATTGGTGTTGCTTTATCGATTAATAGTGGGAGAAGTATTGCCCGTAGGAAGCATGACGCCGAGCTGGCAAAGAGGTATGGACGCAGATTACCGGGGCTCGGGCATGCAGCGTATCTCTATATGTTATTCGGCCTTATGTTAAACATAGCTGCACTGGTGTTTATGAGGATGGCAAACCTTAGCGTAAAGATAATTCTCGCCCCCCTAGAAGGCGGCCTAATTCCCGTCCTAGAAGCTGTCGCCGCGACCCTAGTACTCATCGCAGCCAGCTATGTG
>JALVHV010000152.1 GCA_027028845.1 Pyrodictiaceae archaeon
GCTGGGCTAGCGTGTTCACCCCAAGAGCAATATTCTATAGGACGCAGATGGGAATAGACCACTTCAGAGCCTACATGGCCGTTGTCGTGCAGAAAATGGTTAACGCGCGCTCAGCAGGAGTAATGTTCACCCTACACCCCGCAACCGGCGATAGGAGCGTAGTAGTCATAGAGTCAGCGTGGGGCCTAGGCGAGGCCGTCGCCGGGGGCAAAGTGACGCCCGACGAGTTCGTAGTCGATAAGAAAACCTTGGAGATTATCGAGAAGAGGATTAACCCAAAACACATAATGATAACCTATGACCCGGAGTCTGGCCAGAACATAGTAGTCGAGCTACCCAGGGAGAAGGCCCTAGAGCCTAGCCTAAGCGATGAGGAGGCAAAGGAACTAGCAAAGTACGGGATAATGATAGAGAACCACTACAACCACCCAATGGACATAGAATGGGCGATAGACAGGGACATACAGCCGCCAAACAACATCTTCATAGTCCAGGCTAGGTACGAGACAGTGTGGAGCAGGAGGAAGCCAGAGGAAGTCAAGAGGGAGGAGAAGCCAGCAGAGGGCCTAAAGATACTCGTCACCGGTCTCCCAGCGAGCCCAGGTGTAGCGACAGGTGTTGCGAGGATAATCCTTGACCCGCATAGCCCTGAGGCAGAGGAGTTCCGCGAAGGAGACGTACTCGTCACGCGTATGACGGACCCGGACTGGGTACCCTTGATGAAGAAGGCTGCCGCAATAGTGACCGATGAGGGCGGCATGACTAGCCACGCTGCAATAGTCTCGCGCGAGCTAGGCATACCAGCTGTTGTCGGGACGGGGAACGCTACGACAACGATAAGGAACGGCATGCTGGTAACAGTTGATGGTAGCAGAGGTGTTGTCTACGAGGGCAAGGTAGAGATTGTAAAGAAGAAAGAAGAAGCCGTTGGAGCAATAGCGCCAGAGGCTATGAGGGAGCTATACCCGGTAACAGCTACCAAGATATACATGAACCTCGGCCAGCCCGAGGCCATAGACAGGTACGTCGACCTCCCCTTCGACGGCATAGGCTTGATGAGGATAGAGTTCATACTAAGCGACTGGATAGGCTATCACCCGCTCTACCTCATAGCCGAGGGCAAGCCGGACTTCTTTGTAAACAAGCTAGCAGAGGGCATAGCAAAGGTAGCGAGCGCTATCTATCCGAGACCAGTTGTAGTGAGGTTCAGCGACTTCAAGACAAACGAGTACCGAGGCCTCAGGGGAGGGGAGAAGTACGAGCCAGAGGAGCGCAACCCTATGCTGGGCTGGAGAGGAGTATCGCGCTATATTCACCCGATGTATGAGAAGGCCTTCCGCCTAGAAGTGAGAGCGATCAAGAAAGTAAGGGAGGAGATGGGGCTAAAGAACGTCTGGGTAATGTTGCCCTTCGTGAGAACCACTTGGGAGGTAGAGAAGGTCTTAGGCATTATGGCTGAGGAGGGGCTGGGCAGGGGCAAGGACTTCAAGGTATGGATAATGGCCGAGGTTCCCAGCGTGGTATTGCTCGTGGACGAGTTCTCAAAGCTAGTGGACGGCTTCAGCATAGGCAGCAATGACCTAACCCAGTTAGTCCTAGGAGTCGATCGCGATTCCCAGCTATTAGCGGAGATGGGGTACTTCGACGAACGCGACCCAGCAGTACTACGGGCAATAAAGATGCTAATAGAGGGTGCTCACCGCCACGGCAAAACCGTGTCGATATGTGGGCAGGCGCCCAGTGTCTACCCGGAGATAGTGGAGTTCCTCGTCGAGGCAGGCATCGATAGCATTAGCGTAAACCCAGACGCAGTGATAGCGACAAGGAGGCTCGTAGCAAGCATAGAGAGGAAAGTCATGCTCAAGAGGCTAGAAAGGCTCGAGAAGCTACTAGAAAAGCTAGGGAAGTAATCCAAGCCTCTCAAGAACATCTTCTTCCTTCAATATCTTTGCTACTTTCTCGACCCTCTCCCTAGGCTCACCCGGCACATAGGGGACATGTATAGTGCTCAGGCCTAGCTCCTCGATGCCCAAGAGATGCTCCTGTGTCTCGCGCACCACGTCCTCTACGAGGCTGCAGCCCGGGCAAGGATTCTCCTCAACGAGCTTATTCGCTACCAATAACCTTGGCTCTATGCCGTGTAGTCTCAGCTCTCCCAGGATGCTCTTGGTGACTGCTAGCGAGAGCCTCGAGGGCTCAGAGACAATAACGGCTCTATGGAGACTCGATGAGAGCATGGAGAGTATGTTCTCTGCTAGCTCTCTCCACGAGTTTATCAGTTCCAGGGGATCCCTCTTCCCCCTCCTCAGCTTCTCGAGGGCTGAGCGAACCCTGAGATAGAGGCGTGCAGCGTCACCCATGTGGGTGTAGAATTCTTTCTCTAGGCGTAGTAGGCGGAGACTAGCGCCTGCCGCCACCGTGTCCCATACTATGGCGTCGTAGTTGTTGCTCCGGGCTAGCTCGTAAATATAGTAGAGCATGAACTGATCACTTATCCCCGGAGCACCGGCCACATAGTCTATTATCCAGCGCTCGAC
>JALVHV010000153.1 GCA_027028845.1 Pyrodictiaceae archaeon
CAACCAGGAGCCGGGTACCCTCATCGACCCCGCGGGGCGAGAAGACGTCGCCCGTTACGTAGAACTCCACAGTGACTCCTCGCAGCGCATCGCTTATCAGCATACGGGGGCCTCTTCGCCGCCCCGGACTAAAATAGTGAGACACGCGCCACCAGCCCTTCACGGAGAGAACAATGAGGAGCCAGGCTACAATGTTACTCCTTCTTCCCGGGCTTGGTTTCCCCGCCCTGTTCCTTGGCTTGTTCTTTGCGCTTCCATGCCCGTGGATAGATTCCTGGCTTCATTATTACTCGGCGCATCCGCACCGCTATGCCTCTCCTGGCCTTCATTATCTCCTCGCTACTCATCTTCGCAACCCCTATCGCTACTAGCTCTCCCTTGAGAGTGAACAAGGCAACCATGTCCCCGGGCTTTATGCCCTCGTGGAGCATGACTATGCCTGGGACAGCGAGGTCCGCTCCATGGGCGATGGCGTCGACGGCCGTGTCGCGTATAATTATCTTGGCTAAGTGGCTCACAGCATACTCTGCCGGGAGAATGTATTTTCTTAGCCAGTCGTCCTTGCCCTCGGTGCGCCAGCGGTAAAGAGCCTCGCTTAGCTCCTGGAGCCTCACAAGCCCCCTTGATTCACGGAAGGGCCCACTCCTCGTCCTCCGCAGCTCCCTCATGTGGGCGCCGACGCCTAGTACTAGGCCTATGTCGTGGCACAGCTTCCTCATATAGGTGCCTGCTTCGCACTCAACCCTCATCAACGCGTATTGCCCAGTGTACTCTAGTAGCTCGATGTCGTAGATCTTCTTGGTGCGGAGACTCCTCTTAACACTGCTCCGCAGAGGTGGGCGCTGATAAATCTCCCCGATGAACATTTGTACTGCTTTGCGTAGCTCCCGCTCCGGCACAGGGCTATGGAGCTGCATCACGCAGACATACTCCTTGCCAGTGTGCACCACGAGGCCAATAATCTTAGTAGCCTCCTCGAGGGCTACCGGGAGAACACCAGTAACCTTAGGGTCAAGCGTACCACCGTGACCAGCCTTGCTCAGCCCGAACATCCTCTTAATCCACGCAACTACCTCGTGGCTCGTAGGGCCCGGCGGCTTATCGAGAGCAATAACACCCATCCTTATGTGCTGCTCGATAGGCCTCTCCCAGGGAGGAGTACCATACTCCGGGCTAGTGGGCTCATCCTCTATCTTGACAAGCCACTTCCTGCTAAGCCCAGCAAACTCGTCTAGGCCCTTAACGAACTCTATACCCTTCCTAGCAAGCTCGAGACTCATCCACCCATTCACCGCTCACTAGTGCTCCCTAGCCAAGCGCCTAGGGGCAGCACCCCTCTTGCAAGATACGTGGTACACAGGGTAGAACCTAAAGAGCTTTACAATAACTGCGCCCCAGGAAAAACCAGGTGCTGGATATAGGGCTAGCTGGTGCCGAGCAAGCAGAGGAGCAATAGCTGTGCTGCCTAGGGGACGAGTCTGGGTGAGAGACTAATAGAGAACACTCGGCATAAGATACTGTACAAGTGGAGCGTAGACGGGGCGGTGGATACGTTGTGACAAGGAGGGAGGAATATGAGCTACTACTCGAGAGGTCTAGGAGGTTCTACGAGACAGCACTAATGCAGATCAGTAAGGGGTTCTATGATCTAGCTGCTTTTAGTCTTGAGCAGGCTCTCCAATTGTTTCTCAAAGCTTGTCTCTTAGAACTAGGACTAGATTATCCCAGGGTTCATAGTGTTAGGAGACTACTAGAGCTCATAAGCGAGGCCAGCGGCAAAGAAGAGCCGAGGAAGCTCCTAACCAGGTTTAGTGTTGAACTAGGTGCCCTAGAGGACGCCTACATCTCCTCGAGGTACGTGCCTAGGGAATACACTGCAGAAGAGGTCCAGAAACTAAGGTGGACCGTTGAGGAGGTGATACGTATTGTCAGAGAAACTGCTTGTAGAGGAAGCCAAGCGTAGAGCAAGAATCCATAGAGAGCTGGACAAGTACTTAGCATTGATAGCCAGGGTGATCAGACAGCTAGACAGGGACGCCAAGGTCTACTTGTTTGGCAGCGTAGCAGAAGGGAGGCACTTGCTCTCAAGCGACATAGATATCCTAGTGGTAACAGACAAGCCTCCTGGAGAAGTACTGGCAGCCCTCTGGAGCCATGGGATAAAGGATCCCTTCGAGATACACGTCGTATCAAAAGAGATGCTAGAATACTACAAGAAGAGGGCAAAACTAATAGAAATAACCGAGCAATGAAGCAGGAACCATTAGCTAAACTCCCTTCTAGCCAGCCTTCGGGCCACCGAGGAGAGGACTAGTTCCGCGGGAAGGGTGCTCCGGAAAAGAGCCCAGGATGAGGCGCAGATGCTCTTGTTCTTTATCCGCTACAGAATTGGCTGGTTAGAGTAGGCCTGGCTTTAGCTCTACTCTTACCCGTTCCTTCATGAAGTCTAGTAGCCCTGCTTCCTCCAGGGCCTTTCTTACCTCGTCGTCGCTTGCACCTGGCTCAATGTTTATCTTCTCGGGCAAGA
>JALVHV010000154.1 GCA_027028845.1 Pyrodictiaceae archaeon
GCAACGGGTAGTAGCTCCACTGTTCCTCTAGAACCTCTTTCTCTACATAGTCGTAGGTGGTGCCCCAGGGCTTCTCGACTTGCTCCCTGACCCTTTTCTTGACCCTTACCTTCCTAGCCTCGTAGACCCTTAGGCTCACGACATCCTTGGCCGCCTTCGCGCCCGTGGAGAGGTAGAGCATCATTGCTAGTAGGCGCTTGTTATCCGCCACCTCTGCGGCAAGGACCTCTACGTCTCCGAGCACGCTGGGTTTGCTGCCCAGCTCTCCTGCTCTCAGCCCCTTCCACAGAAGGAGGGAGAGAAGCTCAGCCTAGGTGTTGTACCGCATATCCCCTCTCCTCGGAGGGGCTCGGCCTCGGCTGTAGTCAGCACGGGACCCCATTACATTTATCCAGTATTTGGCTAGGTTATCTATATTTACGGAGGTGATGGTGCCACTTGTCTATAAGAATGCTTCTTAAGCAGTGTCCAGGGTCTTCTTTTTAGCCGGGGTTGCTATCCTAATTATAGTATTCGGGGTTCCTGGTTGCCAACGGTTTCTATAAAGGTTATACCAGTTGGTGTTGGTACAAGCCTTTCCAGGTATATTGCGCGGGTCGTTGCCCTGCTCGAGGAGAACGGGTATAAGCCCATTGTTACCCCTGATAATACTGTTGTCCAGGTACGTGACCTAAGCGAGATCGGGGTCATTGTTCGGAAAATTCACGACGAGCTCTATAGCATGGGTGTGACGAGGATAGTTACGTTAGTGACTATTGATGATAGGAGGGATAGGGAGGAGGAGCTGCCTCAGGAGAAGGTTCAGAGAGTACTTCAGAAGCTTGAGGAGGAGAGGCAGAGAATACGAGAAGTTCATGGCGTGATGTAGCTCGTGGATTAGCGTGATTAATATCCCTCTGGCTGAGGATTTTATTTAATCACGTGGAATTATATAGTACTTGTCCCGGAATTTTATGAGGAGCGCATCTCTCCCCGGCCTAACATTACCCTCCAGTATGGTGTCTGAGCGCGGTAACTCTAGATAGTTGTAGGCGCCGCTGAGCTCTTGTACATGTACCCATCCAGGCTCGAGCGCTGTTACTACCACATTTGTTTTCTCTAGCTCTTTTGGCTCGCTGAGAACGCGCCACGCTTCTTCTACTCTGAGTCTGCGTAGTTTCTTAGTTCCCAGTGGTCTTAGTAGCACGTATCCTTTGTCTATGTCTTCTACTCTTGCAAGCGAGCCCTTGTAGTCAACTAATGACCCAGGTGCGAAGAAGGGGAGCCGAACCGAGAGCGTGAGTCTTGTCACCTTTCTCCCGTCCCGGCGCTGCGTTATTAGCTTATGGCTCTCCTTGATAAGGGCGCCTAGTCTGCTCCTAAACCTATTGGCTATGACTCGGGCCGCGTTATGGTCTAGTAGGTTTATGTCAATGCCTTCGCGGAGCTCGCTAGTTGATATTATCGCGTCTTGTAGACCTGTATCAAGGCTTCCTAGTAGCTCTTCAACAGCTAGTCGTTCTTCTTCACCTAGTTTCCCATAATAGCTTCTAACCTGTATTATAGCTGATGGAGCCCCAGAGGCTTTTCTTAGACAGGTGGGGCATAACTGCTTCTTTATTATGAGCCGCGTGACGTATGTCGCCGATCTTTCCTCTGTATCGCCTCTAAGCTTCCCAGTAACAGTGACTATTGCCTTACTATTCTCATAATCTATCTCTACTCGGCTTACTCGATAGTACTCTGTATGCTCTGTCGGCTTAAATGCTGCTTGGAACACGAGAGCTATAACATCCTCAATCCTGCCGGGAGAGGGGTACCAGTTTCCTTGGAACTTATAGCTCCCGCAACGAGGACATATTGTTACTGTTATCTCGCTTGGCGCCTTGCCAAGACCATAAAGTTCTAGATAGCACTCTGGGCATAAACGCCCGTCAACCAAGTATTGTACTTCTCTACCGCATCTTATACAGAGCGGCAATGGCAAGCACCGCGACTTAGATTTAGGAGTCCCCAAGTTACCGAGTAATGATTGCGCAGTACTTACCCCCTTATATTGGCGCCTGGGCTCTAATCTAGGAACTATGCAGGGGATGTCACGTTTTAGTATAAAATATGGGGTTGTCATAATACTTATTAGTGGGGCTATATGCTTGGTTGCCGAGTGCCCTGTTGTTATTAGGGCGCCGAGAATCTATACATCGTTTCGCCCAACTAGGTTTGCTGAGGCCATTACTGTGCTTGGCGACTATGTTATCTATGCTGGCGACGTTACCGAGGCTGCGAGAATAGGTAGGAGTCTTGCACAATCCATCGGCTGTGGTAGACCACGCGTAATGGAGTTCGATGGTATCGGTGTTCCTGGGTTTGTTGATGCGCATCTCCACGTACAGGGCATAGGTGTTTACAAGTACTCTATTAAGCTAAACGATGTTGAGAGTCTTGATGAGATGTTGAGACGTGTTGCACAGGGCGCTAAGAGATTTAATGGCTGGGTTATTGGGCGTGGCTGGGACCAGGACAAGCTTGGGACATGGCCTACTAGGTTCGACCTTGACGAGGTTGTCCCCGACAAACCCGTCGTGCTTATGCGTGTGTGTGGCCACGCAGCTGTCCTGAATACACGTGCTATGGAGATTCTTGGGTATCTCGGAATCGATTCCCCCCTAGTTGATAGGGGGTGTAATGGTGAGCCTACTGGGATAGTATATGAGGAGCTTGCTGAGCGGGCTTATCATGAAGCTGTTCGTAGTCTTGATGCGCTTAGGCTAGTTGTCGAGGGTATGAACGAGATTATTCGGAACGGGGTAACGATGGCCGGCGCTATGGATGTTGAGGAGCATGCGCTGAGGGGCCTGCTAATGGCCTGGCATAGTGGGTTAATGGCTCCGAGGCTACGTGTTTATCTGTCTAGAGGTCTTTTCGAGAAACTCTACGAGGCTGGCTTCGTTCCCTCGTTTGGTGGTACGCGTTTCCGCATAACGGGCATAAAGATATACATGGATGGCAGCCTCGGAGCCAGGACCGCATGGCTTCGCCAGCCCTATAGCGACGATGAGCATAACTTTGGGAGACAGCTGCTAAGAGCAGAGGAGGTCTATTCCCTAGCTAAGAAGGCTAAGGAGTGGCGATTAGACGTTGCCGCCCATGCTATAGGCGATGCAGCGATTCTCGAGGCCCTCCGCGGCTACGAGATGGCTGGTTGCAGATGTCGTATAGAGCACGCTAGTCTTGCACCAAGGGACATTATTGAGAAGCTAGCTGCACTTGGTGTGAGAGTTGCTGCGCAGCCCAGGTTCCTAATTAGCGACTGGTGGGCTGCCGATAGGCTTGGAGCTGAGAGAGCTAGGTGGCTTTACCCCTTCCGCACCATGCTCTCCAAGGGAGTACTGCTTGGCTTTTCTAGCGATGCCCCCGTGGAGCCCATTAACCCGCTTGAGGGTGTATATGCGGCTGTTACGCGGGGAGCACTACTAGCTTATAGCAGTGACGAGGCACTTGATGTTGAGACAGCGTTGCACCTCTATACTACTGGCTCGGCCCAAGTGCTCGGTGAACCAAGGGCCGGGTGCCTTGAGCCAGGCTGTTACGGCGACATAGTGTTCCTCTCAGACGATCCCCTGGGTGTTGATGCAGAGTATTTGCCAAGGATACAAGTTAATGCAACAATAGTTGGTGGTGAACTCGTCTGGGAGAGAAAGTGAGACAACTCAATGCTTGTAAGGCTTTTGCACACGCCTGCGGCATGGCCGTGGTAGTTGACGCGGCTATCCCTAGGCCCGGGCTATCTAGCTTCGAGAAGCCCCGTAGGGACCTAGACCCCTTAGGTTTTGCCGCGCTAGCGCCGTTGGCTTACGAGGCTTGTCTCTGCAGCTGCAGAGACGGCATGAGGGCTGCTCACGAGAGCCGCAGTGATTGGTGCGGGTGCTGGTTTCGCGCGGTACGGTCTATGCGTAGGTGGGGGAATCCTGGACTAGGCTCCCTACTTCTTCTATCCCTACAAGCTGCTGGTCTTGGGTACTCCTACGAGAAGCTGGGGAAGCCAGGCTTAGAGCACGTTATGGGTGCTACGAGAACTCTGCTAAGACTGTGTGGGCCTAGGGGGGCTAAGTACTTCTATGATGCGTTGTACATGCTTAGGCCTAGCTATCTTGGTCGATTATCCTGGGCTGGGTTACCGGATGCATCGCAGAAACAAGTCTCTATCAGCATAGGGCTCGACAGCCTTGCAGAGATGGCGTCTCTGTACGACGTTGTTCTACGCGATGCTGCTAGGCTAATGGAGTTCAGCCTCGGCGTAGCCTTACCTGTACTAAGGGAGACACAGTGCCTAGCCGCGGGAGTCGAGAAAACAACATATCTACTTGCATGGATGCTGGACGACTTCTTACTGAAGAGGAAAAAGGGAAGAAGTTACAAGGAGTTATGGCTACAAGCCTACCAGGGAGATGAGAGAGCTGTTAGGAGGCTCTATGAGGAACTAGGCGAGACAGGCCCCGGTGCTGTAGCTGATATAGTTGTTAACGCGCTAGCACGCCGCTTATTCGAGTCCTTGGTTATAGGTGACTCGGTTACCCTTCTCTGCTAGTCCTTATGACCCCTTTCTCTAGGACGAGGAATAGCTTGTAGATAGCCTTGGCCATTAGTGATGCTGCTTCGCGGAAGGCTTCCTCGAGGACGTTTATGTCTCTACGGGTCTTCGCCCGTGTTACTTTCTCAAGCGCTTTCCTAATACCTGGCTCTAGGTAAGTGAGAATTGGTGTATCGCCTAGTTTCTCGCTTGCTAGCTGCGCTACATCAACTAGTAGTCCCTCTGCCTCGGCGCCACGAAGAACCATTACCCCGCTATAGCTGGCCGATAGTAGTCTTAGCAGTAAGTTGCGCTGCTCGCTACCATAATAGCCTATACGCATCTTCCTGCTAAGGAGCTTGTCTAGGTGACTTAGAACGAGCTGGGATATCTTTGAGGAGGTATCTAGTGATAAAGGTGCTGAGAGACTCGCTGTCTCTACCTTGTCTCCATCGTAGCTTGCGAGCGCTGTTACCACGTAGCTGCCCTTCTCGGTGCTTAGGGTCTCGTATAGTGCGTATATCGCTGCTAGCCCGTGTCTTGGACTCGGCCTGGGATACTCTATCTCGAGGCCTTTGATCCTTGTCCTTAGGCTACCCGCGAGGATACGCGCAACTCTCGCTGCTAGCTGTGTCGCTTGCCGCAATGATACTTCGCCTCTCATGAGCCTCAGTGCTGACACAGGGTCTATTGCTGCCACAAGAGGGATGCCGATGCCGGGAAGCCTCGCCTCCTCAACGTCACGTGCAACGCCTAGCCAATCTATCCTAGCTAGCAGGCCAGCTGCCTCCCTCTCCCATAGGTGGATCAGCTTCATGGAACCCGCGCTAACAACGCGATAAGATAAGAGACCTAGGGGTATAGCGTACTCCTTGCTGAGCCTCAAATACACTATGAGAACTGCTAGTCCGAGCCTTATATCCTCGGCAGAGATATCGCCTGGCGCCTCGAATACATAGCCATATGTATAGTCGCGGTACCTTCCAGCAACGGGTGCATTGAGCTCTATGGATGCCATCTCATGGTATACCCTTACCGAGCCACGGGAAGACGAGAGTCTTGGACGGCGACTCTCAACTAGCCACTCAACGTCAACGGGCTCCTCTACCAGCTCTCCGAAGCCATTTAATGGTGCTTGAACGTTTAGTAGTACGTAGGTCCCTATCCTTCCATAGCGCAAGTCATCGCTAAACGATGGACGTTCCCCCCATGCTTTCTTTACATCCTCGTAGCGATAGTAGGCCCGGGTAAGCCATTCATGCTCCTCAATAGCCTCCTCCGGGTACTCCTCATATACTCGGAGCGCTCGTGGCTCAATGCGTACAACAAGAGCCTCTGTCATAGCATCATAGACGCCGGGCTGATACTTCTCTACAGCATCTCGGTGAGAAACCTCCTCGCCACGAAGCAGCTTTTCCTCACCGCGTCGAATCAATACCTTGCGATAACCATAGGGCGGGCCATGCTCGTAAAAACCTATGTCGTTCCAGAATCTTCTCCCTTTATCGCTGAGACCTAGCCGCTCGCCAGCAAGGGTAGAATATGTCTCTACGAGGCGGAAACGCTCAAGTGCTTCTACCTCGTCTCTTCCTAGCTGTACTCCCCGTAGCAGCTTCCATAGAGCTCTGAATATGGCTGCATAAGTGTTCTCCGGGTTAATGTAGAGCTTCTCTAGGTGAAGGCTTACCCACTCTCTTAGAGCAGAGCTACCTGCCTCGAGAAGCTTTCTGTCCCAGAGACCAGACGGGATAATCACTGTCTCAGAGACTCCTACGTCTTTGCGCCTACCCTTTCTACCCTCTCTCTGCATATACTCGCGTAGGTCTATTGGTAGACCAACGTGGACTACTCGGTTTACATTACCGATGTCTATTCCTTGGGCAAGAGTCCTCACAGTTATTATCATCTGTATCTTTCCGCTACGTGCCTCGTCCTCTATGCGCTCCCTAAGGCTCTTCGAGACAAGGTGGTGATGTACTCTCACCTTCTCCCTCTTACTTGGCGGGAGGCGCTCGAGAAGCGAGCGGTATAGTTTCTCCGCCATCCTTATGCTCCGCGTAAATACTAGTGTAACCATACCCTCCTCCGCCGACTCAAGGATGGCACGAAGTACCTCAACATGATCCATTCCCGGCCTTGGAGGCCTAAGACCTATGGCCTCGAGTGCTTCATAGATCTCGTAGATGTGCTCGCGAAACTCTTCCTCGTCATAAGCTAAGTCGAGTATCCATTTAGCCCTCGACGCTATTATACTCGAGTACGCCTTTATGTAATTGAGGAGAGCATCAACACCCTTACCAAGCACTATTATGGTGCGATTAGGCGTCTTGAACGGCTTACCTTGTATGATCCTTGTCTCTCTGCCAGTAATTTTTGTCAAGAGCGATGCTAGTTCATCTGGGTTACCAAGTGTCGCGGACAATATTACCACGCGTGGAGGCCCCGCAGCCACATACTTGGAAATTATATCCAGCATTGCTAGTATGAGGTGCGCGCTACGAGGACCATAGAAGTCTAGCTCGTCTACCACTACCAGGTCTATGCTTGCCAGGAAATCCTCCAAGATTGCCCGGTTGGGCGCAAGAGCCATTCTTTTTAAATCTGCTAACAAGAAGGCAGGGTTAGTTACCACTAGACGTGCAGCAGCAAGCTCCTTTAGTAGCTTATCACCTTGCTTTTTCCCGAGACTTGGCCTATCAACTCTGATAACCTTCCCCCTACCTGTTCCCTCGTAGTAGCTCTCAAGCCTCTTGATCTGGTCTGCTGCAAGCGCCAGAGTCGGGTAAATAGCGAGCACGCGCCAATTATTTCGAAGAGCAGCAAGGGCCCATGCCTCGGTCTTCCCGGACCCGGTACGCGCTGTCAGTATCACGTTGTATCCTTTCTCGAGGGCATGGAGCGTCTCAAACTGGTGACGGTAGAGACGGAAACTTGCCTTCTCGTGACCTGCCAGCTCCGGCACTACCTCGGAGAACGTTGTATCGACCTGCTCGGGTTCTTCGCCTTCTTCCTCCCAGAATACGACCTCGTAGCCTAGCGCCCTTAGGCTTGCTATAGTCCTACTAGCTCCCTTCGTGGATCGAGCCACCCTCTACTACCCTACAAAGTTTCTAGAAAGGGGGTGGATAGATAACAGCCACGAGGAGCGAGAGGCCTCGTGGCGCAGAGTGGCTGGTAAGGATGATTGCCTGCCCTATGCTAAGCGGCGGCAAGGATAGCATGTATGCTTTGCACTGGGCTGTTCTCCATGGGTTTAGGCTTTGTTGCGCCCTAACACTTGAGCCGTCTCGTGGCTGGGATAGCTTGTTATTCCATTACCCGTATACAGGGCTGGTTAAGCTACAGGCACAAGCGCTTCGGCTAAGACTCGTAAGGCTCCGAGCGGGGAGAGACGAGGAGGCTGCACTTGTAAATGTGTTTAGAGAAGCACGGCTTCGTGGCTGCGAAGCAATTGTATCCGGTGCGTTGCTTAGTGATTATCAGAGGCTTAGGTTTGCCTCCGCTGCCGAGGAGGCTGGGCTGAGGATATTTACTCCTCTCTGGCGCATCAACCAGGAGGAGTATATGAGAAGCCTTGTGAGAGACGGTTTCAAGGTAATGGTGGTTAGCGTGCAAGCGTATGGCTTACCGAGCTGGATTGTTGGCCGAGTCCTTGACGAGGACTTGGTTGAGGATATAATAGCTCGTGCCAAGCGCTACGGATTCAACCCAGCCTTTGAAGGGGGAGAAGCCGAGACCTTAGTCCTTGATGCTCCACTTTTCAGAGAGGAGCTTAGAGTCGAGGGCCAGGTTGTTAGGCTGGGCCCAGATCATTATTTCTATGAAATCAAGCGTGCATGGCTTGTCCCAAAGACCTTTACGGGTAAGGGTTCTCAAGAGCCCGCAGAGAGTTAACTGGAACCGTCGCCAGGAGTAAAGCAGCGCTATTGGCTGGAGAATCGGGATAACCGTACTAATTACAAAGGGTTTTAGCGAGGTAATTGATGCAGGTAGTTCTCTCGCCACCTCCTCCACGCTTATACCTGTTCTCGCAGCGATCCTTTCTGTTACATTAAGCAACCAATAATTCATAGAGGCGGCGACGAGAGGGGCTATGAACGGGGCCGCGAGAACAGCAGCTATAGCACTAAGAGGTTTGAAAGGCGGCCGTGTCGATCCTACTTTGTATTCATGGATAAGTATTAGTGTTACAGAGTAGTAAGACTTTATGAGCGGATAAATGGAAGAGGCAACAATCCCCGAGTATATAACCCATAGGGATAAGAGCGGGGCGAGGCCCTTTTCCCCGCCGTAGGAGTACAGGTAGAGCACTATGAGTACAAAAAGAAGAGCAGCAACGAAACTAACAGCATTAGAGATTGAGCGGCTTATATATAGAGGCTTCTTAGGAGTACCCTTCACGGCTTCTATGCCTCAGTCGTTGCTGCACTTAGACTCTGTGTAGTCCCTGTATATCTCTGCTCTTAGCTCCGATATCTTATCCCTAAGCCTAACAACCAGGCTATACAAAGAATAGACAGTACCCTTGCTTGGCGGCTCGTCTCGTGAACTGCTCTTAGCTATTTCTCCTACCTCCCTCTCTATGTAGTCTAGGATACTCATGCTCTCGTCTATTAAGCGAAAAACATTATCCTTAGCCATGGCTACCCACCTTACTAGCAAATCGTTAGAGGCTGCTAGGCTGGCTCTACTAAAGTAGCTGGCTTAGAGACCTTTACGTGCTCCATGTGGAGAGCAAGTGCCTCTAATAACGGCTTTATTAGGCGATCAATTGTGTCAAATACTTTCTTGTGAAGCGATTCATAGGTCTCCTCCTCGGAGTAGAGAGCTCCGCGCTCAACACCCTTGGGAACGCTCGACTCAACTACTAGTACTGATGCTGCGTGAAGCTTCCGAACCATGGATACTGTGAATAACGTGGCTGTACCCATATCCATTGCTGCCGCTATCCTGCTATACGTCTTTATATAGTTCTCCATGAAGCCGCCGTTTAGGTAGAACGTGTCCACGCTCCATACAATTCCTGTAAACGTCTTGACATCGTGTATCTCAAGCGATTGTTGTACGTGGTGAAAGAGCTCGTGGCTCGGTATCGCGGGCACCTCTAAGGGTGCATACGCCTTAGAGACTCCATCTCCCTTTATAGCACCAGTAGCGAGAATTACACTACCTATCTCTATCCTTGGCAACAGAGCCGTAGCAGTATCAAGATACAGCACAACATCGGTACCTAGCCGGGCTAGCTCTTCAAGCAATATAGCAAGCGCCGAGGGCCCAATGGGATGAAGAACCACCGTTATACGCGATTTATGGAAATCACCAGTAGCTACTCGGAACCCGGGCCTACCGGTACGCTCAACAACATCGTTTAAGTAACTAAGGGCCCCCTCATAGACCTCCTCAAGACTTGTTACAAGAGCATGGCTTGATACATCGCCTTTGCTCGTCTTCGTGAATATTTGCATAAGTACCGTCCCCGCCCAGACGAGGCTCCGAGCTAGAACGGGTTAATGTTTCCTAGACATAATTAGGGCTATCCCCGAGCCTCGTAGGGGTCTCTGAAACTATGTTGCTCGAGCATTATAAGGCTTCAGCCCCTTCAGGATGGTGATGAGCGATATCTAGTGCTGGGCAGGGAATCTGGTACTTCCTAGCGATAAATTTAGCAATATGAGTTTCTCAAGACCCCGGGGGGTAACTCTTAAAGGCTATAAATATGACCCCCCCTAAAAGCGGAGGTGGTTCTATGGAAGCAGCGACACTAAGAAACATGGAGACTTTGGCGCTAAGCAGGGAGCCAAAGGTATACGGTCGCCATGTTTACGGTAATCTATACGAGTGCGACGCTAATATCCTTAGAGACGAGGAGAAGCTTAGGGAGATAGTTATTGAGGCAGCAAAAATAGGGAACATGACCTTACTAGATGTTAAGAGCTGGAAGATAGGAGAAGGTGTTAGCGTAGTAGCGATAGTCCTTGAGAGCCACATAACTATTCACACTTGGCCAGAGTACCGCTTCGCTACAGTCGATGTCTATAGCTGCGGCAAGCACACCGACCCCGACAACGCCTTCAACTATATTGTGAAGGCTCTCGGAGCTAGGCGGATAGAGAGAGGAGTGACTTCGAGAAACCTGGAATAGGAACCGCCCCTGGACCGCCCATTATTTTTAAAAATAAGACCGCTTCACCAAGCCCTGCCCAAACGCTTATTACACCTGTTTCTCACATCCCCGAGAACCTCCATTGCTTTCTCAGAAGCCTCTGGGCCGAGGAATAGGTGTTCACTGCCATCAATTACTAACCGGCCCTCAGATACCAGTGTCTCGACTCTTGCAAGCGGGGTCAACATATAGGGCGATGCTAGCTCCAAGGGCCCCATCCATGAGGGGGGCTCACTTACATCGTAGACAGCTATGTGTGCCCTTACTCCCTTGTCTAGGGGGATATAGTCTCTGTTAACTACTCTATGCGCGTCTCTGACTAGTGACAAGAGGCCCTGGGCGCGATATTTTCGCATAATCTGTGAAGGTGTAACAAAGGGATAAACAGGCGCAACAATGCCTTCCCCTTTGCATCCAAAAGGTACTATGAGCCAGTTATCGCAACGAATACTACACTTATTCTCTATTGTACACTTAATGCCCCCTACTGGAATCTCGCTAAGCATGGGCTTAGTAACAGCAACTCCGAGAACAATCTGACTACCTGCGTCCTGCTCTAGCCTTGGCGAGTCTTTTAGCTCGCTAGCATTCTCTACTAGCGCTAGGACTGCACCAACGAGTCCAGCTTCCTTTAGAGCGCGCGCCACAGCACCTGCATGAGGGCTTAGTGCAATGACTCGTGTATATCCAGCTAGGCTCATCTCGTAGAAAGCCATAAGCGAGGAGTAGTAAGCCTCTTCTTCGTTCATCTCCCTAATGCATTCTAAGATACTCTTATCGGGCAGGCCATCCCCGTCTATGTAGTCTCTAAGTATATAGGTTTCCGGATAGACTGTTACTGCGCCAAAACCGGGGTAAACTAATCTCCCGTGACCGCCTAGGACAAGCTCAGCTAGTTGCGCCTCCTCTGGTGGCTCGCCGACACCGATATGACTGATAACGCCATCTGATACTCTTACATACCCGGGCCCAATTATGCCGCCATTACTATCAACTATATGGACATCAACAAAGAGAGTAGCTATGCCCATACGCGCCTCGCTCCCCGCAACCAGTAGTTACCGTTAATGGACCAAGAGGAAGTACGCCTGGTTCATGTTTCTGTACATGCCCAGTCACTAATAATCATAACTTTATCGGGGCCGCAGAGAGCCATACAAGCTAGGCAGACAAGACACCTCGACGGCTCGGTTTTGACACCATCATTGGTCACTATTAGTGCTTCCACTGGGCAAACATCGCTACATTCATCTGGATCGAGCTGCTTCAGTATTTTTATGTCTTTAGCAACTATAGAGCAACGCGACAATAATCATACTCCTCGGGATTCTCTATGCTTACTAAGACATAGATGTGTACCCGAGGTCGGACCCGGCGCCATATCGCCCCGAGGCCGGGGCTCATCTCGTCCGCCGGGCCACCACCCCTGGTAATCATCGACTGTATCACTCCTAGTTAAAGACTTGGCTCGTTGAGAGAACACGGTCTCTGATCAGTTTGACTAAATGCATGTATAGATCGGAGTCACAGAAGAACAAGCTCTCTATGCAGATCGGTGTGATAACCACTTTTCCTTCAAGAAGCATTGCTACATCATTGTCTCCTTGAGTGCTGACTGGGGTACCGATTATCCTGTAATAGGTTTCGTTATTTGTGCTTTTTACGGGCTTAGCTAGTTGCTTGAAGCGTAGCTTCGCTGGCTTAGCAATAGCTATCTCTCTTGTTCTTATAGAGCGTGGGAAGTTAACGCTGAGAGCTTTAACTTGGTGAGGTAACTCCTTATTGAGCACGAGGCTTGCTAGGCCACGTATAATCTTCTTAATAAAAATGCCGTGGCTCTTCACAAGTAGTTCAAAATCTTCCATGCTCCTGGTGTCCGCCGAGAATGCTATCCCAGGGACATCGTTCAGCGCTGCATGCATGATAGCACCTATTGTTGCCGACGCTAGTATTGATTGTAGGCTAGTATTATCCCCCATATTTATTCCGGAAAGAACTATGCTAGGTTTGCTCTCGCTGAGCGCTATGTAGACTGCATCGGCTGGTAGGCCATCAATTACTAGTGCATCTATGTTTCCCCAAAGAGTTACTCGTCTCGCTTTGATGGGCTTATGGAGTGTCATTCCATGTCCACAAGCGCTCCGCGAGGCCTCGGGCACAATTATCTTTACTTCTCCTAGATCATGCACAGCCTCGTATAGTAGGCGGAGCCCCGGGCTATCAGCTCCATCATCGTTTGTTAGTAGTATTCTTGCACGGGGGTAGCCTAGTTCTACCATTCCTTCTTACCTCTATTACCTTGCTTGGAGATAGCTCGCCAAGCTCTATTATCTTGTGCAGGTCGATTTCGAGGTCTAGCTCTGTATATATGCCTGCATCGTTTAGGCGACGATGCGCCTCCTCAAGACTGGTAGTATTTCTAACCAAGCGTGCTGGTAAAGAGAGCTCGTAGACAGGCTCGGCCTCAAGTATAACTGCACACGTCTTATAGATATCCACGCTAACAATACGAGTACCGCCGCGTATACGGTGCTCACCGAAGTATCCACGAAAGCCTAGGATAGGTATTCGCCCAGCCTCTGTATGAATATAACTTGTTATCTCTTCTAGCACTTGTAGCTCCTTTCTATTGATACCCCTACTCCATATAAGCGCGCCTCGCCGTGCTAAGCCAGCTATTATGCGTAGGAGTTCTTCCTCACTAAGCTCTCCATCAGCGCCAAGACCCTGGACCAGGAGCTTGGTATCAAGTCCTGTACTCACGGCTGCTGCGAGGCCTAGGGAATCGCCAAGAGGGCTCCATAGGTTCTCTTCGCATCCCTGGGCTAGTACGTCTCCTCCAACATCAACTGCTAGTATCGCTTCGCATCCATGGATACTGGCTACCTCTTCTATACCCCTACGTATACCGATCTCGCCGCCCCAGCCATCGAGTATATAGACCGGGGTGGCCGCTGCACTAAGCCTAGCTGCCTTGCACACAGTTGGTGTAAAGACTCGTGCGCAGCGCTCGGCTAAGCACTCATACCTAGCTAGCGCGGTGTAGCTCAGCATCTCTACCCCTATGAATGATTCAAGTTCGATTGGTCCCGGACAAGGGTCCTTGACGTATCTCTCCCAGGGAAGAGCAAGTATCACCGCCCTAGCATTCTCCGAGGAAGCTATCCTCGCATAGAGAAGAGCTGTTGCTACATCCCCTCCGCCACCAGTTGATAATACTAGTACACAGCGAGGATTACGTCCATAGATGTCCTCGAGGAACCCCAACAATGCTCGCCGAGATAGAGCTGTAGGGAGGGTGAAGGGGAACTCTTTTACTTTACAGCAGTGTTTCCAAGTATAGGTGGCTGGCCTAGTAAACATCTACCTGGGTGCATATGTCCTTGGGCAAGCTGTTTGGAACCGACGGGGTGCGCGGAGTATTAAACAAGGAGCTTACACCATCTCTAGCCCTTAAGCTAGGCATGGCAATTGCTTCACATTATGGCGAGGGTATTCGCGTACTAGTTGGCCGCGATGGAAGGGCCGGCGGCGAGATGATAATGAACGCCGTAATAGCTGGTCTCCTCTCCGGCGGCGCTGAGGTCTATAAGGCCGGGGCAGAGGGATATGCACCTACTCCCGCTATACAATACGCTGTAAAGGAACGTGGCTATGATGTCGGCGTCATTGTTACTGCTAGTCATAATCCACCGGAGTACAATGGGATAAAGGTGATAAGTTCCCTAGGTATAGAAATTGATAGAGAAACTGAGAAGAAGATTGAGCAAATATATTTCGAGGAACGCTTCCGCCTAACACCCTGGACAAGAATACGCGATAAAGTACGCATAGACGATGAAGTGCTAGGCACTTATATTCGTGGAGTGATTGAGAAAGTTGATAAAAACCTTATACGTTCTCGCGGCTTCCGTGTACTAGTTGATTGCGCCAATAACGTTGCCTCACTTACGACGCCAGAGATTCTAAGAATACTCGGAGTCAAAGCTTATACACTGGCTTGTAATATATCGACACAGCCCTATAGAGAGCCTGAGCCCACACCTAGCTCGCTAAGAGAAGCAGCTAACGTGGTTAAAACACTGGGACTAGACCTAGGAGTCGGGCACGACGGCGACGGAGATAGAGCCATATTTATCGATGAGAAAGGCGAGGTGTGGTGGGGGGATCGCACAGGAGCGTTACTCTCAAGGTACATAGCTGAGCACAAACTGACACAACATGTGCCCAGAGTCATATACACGGCTGTTTCTAGTAGCCGGCTAGTAGAAGAATATCTAAGGGAAGTTGGCGTAGAGGTTCGTTGGACCCCCGTAGGTTCAATAAACATAGCTTATAGCCTGCTCGAGAACGGTGGCATTGCCGGCTTTGAGGAGAACGGTGGATTCCTATATCCTCCTCACCTCCTAGCACGCGATGGCGGCATGACGCTCGCACTCTTCCTCGAGATGATGGCCCGTGAGAAGAAGACCGCATCAGAGCTATTCAACGAGCTCCCGAGATACTATGCGGTTAAGACAAAGATACCTATGCCTAGGGATAAGGCGCTAGAGGTAGTAAAGGCATTAATAAACGAGTATAAATCAAGGGGCGCACGAGTAGTAACGGTTGACGGCATCCGGGTCGACGAGGAGGACTACTGGTTCCTAGTGAGGCCAAGCGGCACAGAACCCGTGCTTAGAATAATGGTTGAAGCAAGGACCCCGGAGAAAGCTAGACAATTAGCCGAGGAGCTGGCTGAGAAGGCTCGGAGGCTGGGTACGGCATGAAGTACCGGTTCATGGATCTGGCGGCGTGCCCTATGTGTAAGCATTTTCCTTTGGAGCTATACGTTATCGAGGAAAGAGTGTATCCGGAGCGGGAGGAACAGATTAAGGAGCTGCTGAAGAAGTATAAGCCGCCCCTCTGCGAGCTCTATTGTTATCGTTTGCAAACACCCATAGGAAAGAAGATAGAAGAGGTAGACGGCAATACTCCTTGTGAGGAGTGCTTAAAGATAGAAGTGGTTACCGGCGTACTCTACTGCCCCAATTGCAAAAGATGGTATCCTATAATAGACGAGATACCACGAATGCTCCCTGATAATCTACGGAAAAAGGAAGAGGATCTAAAATTCCTTAGGAGATATCAGGACAAGTTACCTGAGAAGATACTGAGGGAAGGAAAGCCCTGGAACCTGAGCGATGAGAAGAAATAACACAAAAACACTCACGACACTGCTAAGTACTACTTATACACGACTATTACTAGTCTTCCGCGCCACTCACTCATTTCTATTTTTACCTTGTCCCCCTCGCGCCATCGAATATTAGCTACTAGCTCGTCTGGTAGGCGTATTAAGTAACCCTTCTCATCGCGTTCGACTAGACCTTCATAGGTTGTCACGGCTTGTCTCCCCGGGCTCTGCGAAAAGGTTAGGAATAGTGTAAAAATCTTAGCGGTTTAGGGATTGCCTTTTTCGCGGGATAATTATCTCGACTATTTTGTTTGGTCTGATGCTGTACTTTATGTTAGATGGGTCGGCATCAGGCGGTAGTGGTATCTCGTGCTCATACTCGTGGAATACTACGTCTTCTCCGATCATGGTTCCGTAAATATCGCTGAATCTTACCTCTTTCTCTAGGGAGGCTCTTATGATGAGTTTATCCTCTGTGGCTTTTATCTCGAGTGATGAAGTATCCGCTCCTGCTAGGTCAACTAATACTACGTAGGCGTCGGGGCGCTGGTATATTGTATAGAGGGGCCTCATGCTTCCCTGCTGGAATAGGCTCATACTGGTTGCTTCTTCGAAGCTCCTCTCTATTTCCTCCATTATTTTCCTATGTATTTTCTCTATCCTTCTCCTAATTTCCTCGAAGCTCATGGTAACGCACCCCTGCTATCTGCTTATGCGTAGAGAAGCGGGCTTGGTCCTCCCATCTCGGCCATAGCCTCTTTAGTCTTCTTCATGAGTCCTCTCATTCTTACACGAATCATCTCTGCTTGTTCAAGCAGTTTCTTGACATCGATTTCGGTGCCGATTGCTTTTGACAATACTGTTAGTACGCTAGCTGCTGCTTCCGGGTCTGGGAACTCTACATAGGCATCTGCCAAGAGTACTATGTTGGTGACTCTTTTCCTTATGGCCTGCTTTAGTATGAGTGCGTAAGGTCCTACAAGGTACCCGCTGCTGAATACCTCTATGCCTAGTTTAGAGGCCAATTCCTTTGCTTTTTCATTGCTTGCTATCCAGTATACATGTGGCTTATCCATGTTTATCCTGTTGGGCGATGCTATCCCGACTATGGATACTATGTAGTCTACGCCCTTACGTATAGCATAGTCTATTAGTAACCTGGCCAAGAGCGGGATAACACCCGCTGGTACTGGGGTCTCAGCCGTAAGTGCCATTATATTGTCCTTAGCGTAAATTCGGAGAGGAGGCCGGACTTCGCCCTTCGATATAACAGCTACAGGTGGCATAAGTGCCTCGATATCTATACCAGCAACCTCCTGTAGCCCCATGCTCTCAACGATATGATTCGCAGATATTACACCCACTAGCCCGGTATCTGGCAAGCCCAGGACGAAGAAGCTTGGCTTACGTAGCTCGAATTCAACGTACTCCATTAGGGTTAATCCGTCGAGGCTTTCCTCATATACTATCCCAGCCAAAGATTATCTCCAGGATAGTATTCTTGTACAGTCTCGGGTAGAAATAGCCTTGTACGCAAACAGTCCTTAAAACACTAGGTTTGTCTTAAACAAGGCACGAGTGGAGAGGAAATATCCGGGCTGTTTCTCCTCAGTATTTCCAAGCCAGGACTGGCTACTTGTCAGGCTGGTACTACCCTTGATAGAAGTGGTTTCGGCCAGGCTAGGTACTACTAGAGTAAAGCGACTCAGCTAAACCATGTTAATCCCCAGCTTAATTTACAAATCTATTTCCAGGTAATTGTTCCTAAACGTGTTTTAAACCCCCGGGTATGCATAGAGTACTGCGTGGTGGCCGGTTTGGCCGATGTAATAATAGTATCAAGAGATGACGATGCGGCAGCATGGTTCAAGGAGAATAAAATATTCATTAATATTAGATGGATTCAGATAGAGGACGAAGTAGAGTGGTTTCTAGACGAAAGCTTCATACACGAATATATAGAACATGTACTTGGTCTTGGGCATCAGCGAGCTGTCTTTGTAGAGAAGGTATTGAGAGAGACTCTTTACAGCGAGTGGTATGGCCAGAACCCACTTAACCTATTATACGGTAGGAGTATGAATACTAGCACGATGCCTAGTAAAGAATCCTTACAGACTGCGCATGAGGGACTCCCCCGACTTTTATCACGGCATCCGGGTGTACTAGCCCCTTCTTAATAGCTGCATTTACAGTATTCTCTCCTACAAGGTTCAGTATTGTTGCCTCCTCTGCCCGCTCCATAGCAACACTTAATGGCACTAAAATGCCCTCATAGAAGTTCCTATCTACGTGAAGTACTAGTTTCCCGCTCCTAAACACTTTCCCTAAGAGCTCGCTATCACATATAGCTATTAGCTTCTCTCCTTGTGTCTCATAGATCTTCATATATACCATTGGTTCCTCAGACATGTTTCCTGCCATGAGTCTAGGTGCAGGCGAGCCATCTATAAATATTAGTCTTTAAGCGCCTTGACAAGCTAGGAGGGAGCAGAGATGAGCGCTAAGCGCGACGACGCGGTAAAGCTTCTATACGACTATGATTACCTACTTAAGCGTCTCTATGAGCGCTTACCAGCAAGAGGTGCTAAGGCGTCTCGGTTCGAGCTACCGAGGCTTATAGTGGAGCGTGTTGGCAACAAGACTATCATAAGGAACTTTAAGCAGATAGCAGATGTTATGCGACGCGATCCCAGAATCGTTATGAGGTATCTGCTACGTGAACTAGGCGCGAGTGGCAACTACGATGAAGAGAACGGTATGCTTACCATTAACGTGAAGGTATCAACTGCTACTCTCAATAACTTGTTACAAAGATTCGTAAAGACCTACGTGATATGCCCAACATGTGGGGCGCCGGATACAAGGCTTGAGAAGAGAGGAAAAGCGTGGGTACTAGTATGCGAGGCATGTGGCGCTGAACAACCAGTTCCGCCACTCTAGGATAGCGCTATTTTTCGGTTAGGTAGATAAGTGAGTTCATTACTAAACTTATCTATAGGTGCTGGATATTATCTAGATAAGACATTTACTAGAATGCTATATAGAGTACCTACCGAGGGGTTGCAAGGGGGCTGCTGGGAAGTACTTGGTGAAGCCATGGTGCTAGGAATTTTCACTACGAAGCTGCTTAGGCGAAGAATAGATCCCGGGAGACTACCAGTCCACGTCGCTATTATACCTGATGGTAATAGGCGCTGGGCCCGTCAACACGGGTTGCCTGTGTACATGGGGCATTATAGGGGCTATGAGGTTGCTAGGAGGACTCTTGATTATCTCTGGGATCTCGGGGTTGACTATGTTACTTTCTATGCTCTTTCCCGGGAGAATTGTACCCGTAGGCCCCGGGACGAGCTAGCTGCTATTCATAAACTGTTGTCGCATGCTGTTGACGACTTGCTTGCTGATAAGAGGGTAAGGGAGGGACGTGTACGCGTATACTTCGTTGGGGATTTCTCGCTGCTACCAGACTGGCTCGTTGATAGGATTAACTACATCAACGAGGTCACTGCTAGTAACTCTCCCCACGTACTAGCAGTGGCTACGTGCTACGGTGGGAGATGGGAGATAGTAGATACTGTTAACAAGCTGCTTACTACACAGGCAATGAGCAGTGTTGATGAGAACGAGTTCAGGAAACTCATGCCCCTTGGCTGGCTCCCCGAGCCAGACCTCTTGATACGAACCGGAGGAGAGCTACGCCTCAGCGGGTTCCTCCTATACCACGTAGCATACACAGAGCTGTACTTCACTAGAAAGCTTTGGCCAGACTTCGACGAGGCAGAACTATACCGAGCAATCATTTCTTATCAGAAGCGCGAGAGGAGGTTTGGGCGATAAGCCTCTCAAGGGATTTGGCTCCTCTCCACACCACGGCTACCACAACAACCGATACTATCGCGTAAAGGCCGAACCCGCTAGACGCGAGGGCCTGCATGAATTCTGATATAGACATAGTCTCCATTTGTTGAAGAGCAGAGGCAACTGTATCCAGTAGGACTACCGCCACGATGACGAGGGTCAAGGCGACTATTTCGCGATAGAGTCTGAGCTTGCCAGAGACAAACTTGGAGGCTGCGTGACCCAGTATAGCTATGCTCGCAGAGAAGCCTATGAGGCTTGTAACGTTACGGACAAGGCTTGCTAGTAGCTGGGGAGTCAACGTTGTATGAGAATGCAGCTGTGACACGATGAGCACTATTGCTATTAGTGCTGTAACGCCTGCTGTGGAGTAGGCTACTATGGTTACTGGTGTCTCTGTTAAGGCTTGTATTATTCTCTCTTCCATATCGAAGCCCCTAACCATCATAGCCAGGCCCGCGATTAAGAGACCGACAAGAATTGCTTGGCGAAGCATGCCTAGGAGGGCTAGGGAGGAGAATACTACGAGTACTATGCCGGGTACGCCGAGAAATAGGCGGGAGAAGCGAGGCTCCGTTAGCGCCTTCTGTATGTATCTTATGAGGAGCATATAGGTTTCCTCAACACCCCTATGCTGCTTTACTATTATTCGCCTAACAGCGATTATGGGTACTATGGAGGATATGGCTGGGAGAAGTGACTCGTCCTCCGAGCCATCAGTGACAACAACCACTCCATCCGGGTTGTACTCTGCTACTAGTTTTTCAAGCTGATTACGAGCCTCTATTACCGCGTCAACACCGCCAAGCTCGCTACCAGTAATTACTGCCGGCTCTGCATCGTAGCCCTTTAGCCTCATTTCATCAGCTATCTTTATTGCTGCAAAAAGCGTGTTAGCATCAGAGTCTTCGGGGTCGTAGAGAGCAAAACGGGTAGCCGCCTCTAGAACCGCTGCTCTACCAACTATGGGTGTCTTTATCCCTGCACGGCCAAGGTCATTGTCTATATCTATAGCTACTACTAGGACCCTCTTAGTCATTCTGATTCTTCCTCGAGTTCATCGGGGCTCGTAGCATAGAGTAGCCGCAGTTCCTCGAGAGTTAATGGCTCACCCTTCTTTAGTTTCTCCTCTATCCTACGCTTCTTCTCCTCATAGATTTGAAGGGCTTTCTCCTTCTCTTGGCCGAGCCGAAGCTCCTTGAGCCTCTCGCTAAGCTCTCTGAGCTCCTGCACCTTTCTATTTATCTCCTCTCGTAGCGCCTCTATCTTCGCTGACAAGTCTTCAAGCTGCTTAGTTATGTTATCTATTTGTGGACTAATCTCGTCTAGCTGAGAACGTAGTGCACTAATTCTCTCATCAAGCTTGCTTATCCTCTCACTAACGCTCCTTATCTCCTGGCCTATGCTCCTAATCTGGAGCCTCAGGCCATAAAGCTCGGCGCGTTTCTCTGTGAGTTCTTGCAGGTACTTCCTAGCCTCCATCGCTTTCTGGAGAAGGGCTTCGAGACGAACTATTTCATCTATTATCTCCTTCTCTTCTTCTGGCGTGAGAACGCTAGTTTGTTGACGCCATTCGAGCTCTTCTATTCTTCTACGGATAGCATTAATGCTCTTTCTAGCCAGAGGCCTATACTCAGCCGCAACTCGTTTCTGCTCCTCTATCTCGTTTACAACGCTTCTAAGTTTCTCGAGTATTTCGCGACGCTGCTGCCTAAGGCTTCTCACCTGCTCAACAAGCTTCTTTCTTTCCTCACGGAGCTTCTTTATCTCCTCACGGAGCTGCCTAGCCCTCTCTATTAACTTTCTTCTCTGTTGACGCAGCCTACGAGCATCATCTATTAGGGCGTAGCGTTGCTCTTTAAGCCTCTTTATCTCCTCACGGAGCTGTGTCATCTTGTCAAGTATCTCTTTCTCTTCTATCTCGACGGGCTTGCTCAAGGTATTCCAACCCGGTTATTGCTAGGGGGTTAGGCTAGGCGGCCTACTAGCTACGCATCTCTTGGGCCGTGAGATGCTTAGTTGTTACTGGGTCTATTTATCCCTCTTCTCTCCTACTTAGCATGTAGAGTTTTCTACGAAGAGTTGTTGACCGCGACCCAGCTAGTACCTCGAGAACTATGTCTTGGAGCTCGTCCTTGCTAAGGCTAAGAGAGAGATCGTGGAATCTTCTCTGCCTGACAGCGATCTCCACCGCTACTAGGTGGTAGCAAGGCATTGCTGTCTCGCCATTTACTACGCGTATGGTGAAGTGAGGACAACTGCAATAAGTTCCTCGTATTACTAGATAGTCGCTCTCTCTGCCCATTACTACCCATAGCTCGAGAGGGGCTTGCGAGATCTTGATAACCTTGAGTTCTCCTACAACACTTTTAGCGGAGGATGGCGGCACCTCACTCATTTTCAGTATATTCTCTCTTAGCACCCGTAAGATCGAATTCCTTACAGGGCGGGGTTCTTTTTCGTTCTCCTGCATCTGAGTATCCTCGCCTCATCACTATAGCCAACTACTACTTGGTTGACGAGGCCGCCAAAAAACCCGTGCTCGATTACCCCGGGCACCTTCTTAAGTTCCTCTATGAAGTCCTTAAGAGAGTATGTATCCCAGGGCCATGAATCTATTATCAAGCCATAGTTATCGCTTATTGCTGGACCGTCCCTACACCTGCACTCATCTCTAAGAGACGCTCTTACTCCCATTGACTCAAGAACGGCTAGCACGGCATCAGCTGCGATAGGAACAACTTCTATTGGTAAAGGCTTATTGTGCTCTCCCAGCCTGTGCGCTAGCTTGGATTCATCAATAACTATGACAACATCTCGGCTATTGTAGGCTAATATCTTCTCTCTTGTAAGTGCAGCGCCTCTTCCCTTTATGATACCGCAGTCCCCCTTCTCACTAATTGCTACTTCATCGGCTCCATCAAAGTACAAGTCTAGGCCATTCCTTGGTGGATAAAGACTCGGCTTAAGGCCGAGGCGGCGCAGGGTGAAGAATGTGTCAAGGCTTGAAACATAGATGTCTTTTTCCATTAATAGCTGCTTATGCTTCTCATCGGAGAGCAAGTACTCGAGGACAAGCTTAACTGTTGATCCGGTCCCAACGCCGAGACGGCTTAGCCTTGGCAAGCGCTCAGCTATTAGTGTGGCTGCCTTCTGGGCAGCTATTTGTTTAGCTTTGCTCGGTGCAGTCAAGGACTCTGCCCCGTAAATCATACCACGTGGCATCTATTATTTCGGCATCGCACCATTCACCAGGCCTAGCGCTATGCTCGGGGAGAATTACTGGCATGTAATTAAATAGTTTCGCATCGAGTCCTCCTCTTTCACCGCGTGAGACAACCAGGACTCTGGCACGTGACCCTATGTAGCGTTTGTGCTCCTCTAGCCCGATACGCATAATTACTTTGCCAAGTATCTTTGAGCGCTGCTTCTTTACAGGATCCGGTACCTGTGGGAGTCCTGCTGCTACTGTCCGGGGCCTAGGAGTATACTGGGCTAGGTGTACACGCTCAAACCTAAGCTCCTCTACGAGTCTCACGGTGTTCATGAATGCTTCTTCGTCCTCGCCTGGATGTCCAACTATTATATCAGTGGCTATCATGACCCCGGGTACCTTTGCCCTGATTTCTCTCACTATGGATTTGTACTCGTCCACGCTATATCTCCGCTTCATTATCCTTAGTACATTGTCGTCGCCGCTTTGTACTGGTAGATGGACAAACTTGAAGAACCGGGGGTGACGAAGAGCCTCTATGAAATCGTCAATAATAGGCTCGACTTGGTCAGGGCTCATCATGCCTATTCTTACCATGAAGTTGCCAGGTAGCTCTGCTATCTCGTGCATTAGCTCTGGTAATAGTCTTCGCCCAGCGATATCAATCCCATAAACTGCTACGTCTTGGCCAGTGAGCCTAATCTCTACAACACCTCTTCTCACTAGTTGCCTTATAAGCTCGATTACTTGGTCCATCGGCCTACTGTATACACGGCGTCTAGCAAGCTTCGTTATACAGAAGGAACAATCGCCTAGACAGCCGTCGGCGAGCGGTATCTCTGCTATACGTCCCCTCTGCATGGCCCTCGGGTCTGGCGTAAAGAGGGTCTTCGGAGTACTTGGCTCCTCTAATAAGTCGATACCTTTCGCTATGGCCTCGACTACGCGGTGAGCATTGTATGTCGATACTAGTACTGCATGCGGAGCCAGCTTCTTAACTTTATATGGCTGCGCTGTCGCCATGCATCCCGCAACTATTAATTTCTTACCATGTCTCTCCACGTAATCGCTGAGTACGCGTATTCTCTTGGTCATCTTTTCCTCTGTATCTAGGCGAACAGTGCAAGTATTTATAATAACCACATCGGCTTTTTCAAGCTCATTAACTACCTCGTAGCCATGCTTTGCCAGTGCTGTCTTCATAAGGGCTGTATCAGCGAAGTTAAGAGCACACCCATATGTCTCTATGTACACTCTTTCCTTAATGCTCATGCATAGCACCCGGCCACGATGACACTAATCCTTATCTTCCTCCATGCCTTCGGTTATTCTCGGGGATAAAGTGAAGCATGAACACATTATCTTGTACCTTGCACTACTCCTTGTTTTAGCTATTATAGCTACGAGCCTTATTTACTTTAACATGCGTAGACATAGGGCTGCATCATTGCCTTTACTAACTATCGTGGAAAACAAACCTAAGCTGATAAACATAGACTCGCCAACAATAAGGAATGGATCATTAATACCTGTTCGTTACACATGCGATGGAGCAGCCATTTCGCCACCCCTAATAATAAGTAATATACCTCCTAATGTACGGGAACTAGTACTGGTAATGTATGACCCAGATGCACCTGGAGGCGTATTTTATCACTGGCTCCTCTACGATATACCAGCCTCAGCAAAGGTGATTATACCAGAGGCGCTACCACCTTTACCAATAATTAAGAGCCTTGGAGCCCAGGGAGTAAATAGCTATGGCAGAATAGGGTACGGGCCGCCTTGTCCACCACGTGGGAGTAAACATCGCTACGTATTCCTAGTATTAGGACTTGACGCGGAAATACAGCTCCCGCCGGCCATGAAACCCAAAGAGCTTTTCAAAGCCATAGCAGGACATGTTGTAACCTATGGCGTTCTCTACGGTGTTTATGAGCGTTAGCCTCCAGAAGCAGGCGGTAATATCACTAGTTCATCTCCATCTTTTACCTCTGCGCTGAGACTAGTTTCCTTTCCATTTAAGACGAATAGTACATCAAGTCCTCTTCTTGATAAATCTTCAACCAGTTTTCCTAGGCGAGGATACTTCTCGAACAAGTGCTTCAATACATCACTTAGTTTTACACCCTCGTCAATTTCGAGGATTAGCTCGCTTGCACCACCTACTGCCTCCCTTAGCAGCGATACAAGCTTTACTCGTATACGTGGCATAGCATCGCTACCCCACACTATCCCGTGTAGGTATACTTGGTGGAATAACACGCTTTATTAAGTAACGCAGCTAGCCTAGGAGAAGACGATAAGAGGCCTTCGTTGAATAATAGCTAGTCCTATCTTTCGCCGTGCACTGTAGAGCAGACGCCACAAAGCACCCCTTGACACACCCATTAACTTGGCAGCCTCTTCTTGTGTCCGTCCCTCAAGATATACTAGGCGATAGGCCTCAACCTCTTCCGGGTATAGTATAACAGGTTCCTTCTCCGAGACACTGCTAGAGTCATTACCCACTGGGACGAACACGGTCTCTCTACCGCTCATAGGAGGAAGCCATGGAGGTTTCTCAGCTATCCAGCATCCGCGTCTCTGCCGCATGCGGCGACGACGAGGCAAGATACTCAGCCTTGCAGGAACAAACAAGGATCTCTAGGCAGGCTTTATCAGTTTTTCTTGCAAATCTAAAAGCATGAAGTAATGAGCTGCTCATCGAAAAACTGGTTGATGAGCTAGGGAGGGGATCGTTTACTTAGTATTCTTTTGAGCTCCTCTATTCTTGCCTCAACCTCTTCTAGTTCCTCTTTTATGCTTTTGAGCTCGTCCTCTAGATACTTCTTATACTGTTCTAGGAATTGTAGCTCATCCTCTGGGCTCGGCGGATAGTATGGCGGATAATATGGTGGTAGAAGTGGTGGATAGGGATAGTATACTGGTATGTAGAGTGTAGGTGGCCATCTTAGCCTTCTAGGCCACCATTGGGCGTAGTACATTGTTTCACCACTCAGCGGGTCACCAATATGGCGGGTATACCGGGTAGTAAGGGTAGCGAGGCCAGTACGGGTAATAGGGTACTGGGTACCGATATAGGCCCCAGTAAATCCAGCCAGGTATGCCGTAAAGCCGCCAGCAAGCGCCTCGTCCTCCAAATAGCCATCCTGGTCTTAGCCATGGCGGTAGGTAGCTGAATGGACCATTTCCTGGCCAGGGTCCACTCCATCCCGCTCTCCATCCCCAGCCTTTACCTCTCCAGCCCCATGCCATGCATTATCACCTCTCTCCTCGTCTCCATCCCTAGTAGTACTAAGAACAGGGGCCAATAAGGTTTGTGCGATATTATGGAACAGAATATAGAGACTTATTTACAAGCGAAAATGTGTACAGGTGATCGCTTGGCAACATACTCTAACACGCTACCCGGTTTACCACCGATAACGACGAGTCCTACCTTCATCTTATCTACGAGCTCAACAATAACCTTATGAGGACGCCCACTAAGAACCTCGTACCGCACAGAAACATCGCCACTGATGGAGCGGGCTAGCCTAGCTAATCGCTCCTTCGCATAAGAGGGGTCCTCGCCATCCTCTACTACATGAACCATTACTAGCTCTCCCTTGCTTCGCTTGGCAAGCTCTACGCCACATGAAAGAACAGAGTCGAGATACTCATCGAACTCCACGGCCGCAAGGATCGGTAAACCTGAGAAGGGGTTTGGCGGCATCGCTAGCTCAACCTTTTCTCCTTTCCTGCGCTTATAAGGCTTAGAGACCAGAACAGACCTAGTTGTTACACGGAGGAGTTCTTCAACAGTACTACCCATTAATAGCTCCCTGAGCCAGCCATGCCCCCTAGATGCAACAACAATATAGTCAACACTAAGCTTCTCTGCCTCTTCTGCAAGCTTCTTAGCAGGAACAGCTGGCCCAAGGACCTTGAAATCTACTAGAAAGCCCTCTGACTCAAGAAATCGCGAATATTCCTCTAGCTTCTCCAATGCTTCTCTCCTTAGCTCTGATAATAACTTATCAACAGCGAATCCAGCTACATGCTCTACAAGCTCAAGCGGAATCACATAAACAAGGCTAAGCCTCTTAGTCTCGATACTCTTAAGGCTTACAAGCCACTTGATAAGGCTATCACTTACCTTAGATAAGTCAACACCTACAAGGGCATGCTCAAACAATAACTCTAGCACCTAGTTTCCTAGTAAGGCCTTAGACAAGAAAATAGTATTCGGCCTACAATGCTAAGTGAGAGAAGCAAGTTAACAATACAGAGGAATTATTGTGGCGCCGGGGGCGGGATTTGAACCCGCGCGGCCGTGCGGCCACCGGCTCTCAAGGCCGGCCCCTTAGACCGCTCGGGCACCCCGGCGCCCAGGAGAAGCCGCTGACCCATATAATAGTGGAGCAATGGATAGGTTGTAAATAAGACTCACTCATATGAAGGGGCTAAAACATGGTACTATTCTATTCACTATTCTTCTGTAGCTATAGTACTTACTTAGTTACCTAAGCCTTATTTCTATGTAGACGTCCTCGGGTACACGAACTCTCATTATTTGTCTCATAACTCTTTCATCAGCATCTACTATAACTAGCCTTTTATGTATTCTTAGCTCCCACTTATCCCACTTTTTGGATCCTTCGCCATGGGGTAATCTTAGTGTCGGTACTATAAGGCGCTTTGTAGGAAGCGGAATCGGGCCTCTCATCCTAACGCCTGCTTTCTGAGCTATCTTCTTTATCTGGTCTACAACCATGTTTAAGTTATCAACGTTTGTGCTCCATAGCCTTATCTCTGCACGCTGCACCATGGCTCTTATCTCCTCCCCTTCAACTATCATCGGCCCGGGGATTATTAAAGCCTTAACAACTTTCTATTATACTTCAGCAATTAATAGTCCCAAACCAAAGGAATAGAATATATGTAATAAGTAGCGAGAGTCTATAGAAACGAGTTAGCTGATTATGTATTATGTAAAAATTGTCTATGCTTAAGCACCTCTGTGCCGCGAAGAGAAGAGTAGTGAGAAAGTAATTCCTCGTTACTTCTTTCTTATCTCTACCTTTGCTGGCTTGACATCTATTACTACGCCGATGCCTATGGTCTTGCCCATGTCTCTCATCGCGAAGCGGCCTAGTGGTGGGAATTCGCTGTACTTCTCTATGACCATCGGCTTGATTGGCTTGAACTTCACTATAGCAGCATCGCCCATCTTTAGGAACTGTGGGTTCTTCTCTACTACTTGGCCCGTTCTTGGGTCTAGTTTCGCTTGTATTTCTACTATTCTTGCCGCTATGCTTGCTGTGTGTGCATGTATGACTGGTGTGTAGCCCACTGTTATAGCGCTTGGATGCCATATTACGAAGATTCTTGCTGTGAACTCGTCTGCCACTGTTGGTGGATTGTCTAGGTGGCCTACTACGTCTCCACGCTTTACATCCTTCTTGGAGACGCCTCTCACGTTGAAACCTATGTTGTCACCGGGCTCTGCTTGCTGTAGTGGCTGGTGATGCATCTCTATGCTGCGGACCTCGCCTACCACGCCTGGTGGCATGAATACTACCTTGTCACCGACTCTGAGTACACCGGTCTCTACACGGCCTACTGGTACTGTGCCTACTCCAGGTATTACATAGACGTTCTGTATCGGTATCCTCAGTGGCTTGTCTACAGGCTTCTTTGGTGGCTTGATGTAGTTGTCGAGCGCCTCTACTAGGGTCGGGCCATTGTACCATGGCATGTTGGGGCTGCGCTCTATTAGGTTCTCACCTGTCCAGGCAGATACAGGTATGAATGGTATCTCGTCAACCTTGTAACCAAGGCCCTTCATGAACTTCTTTAGTACCGCTACTATTTGCTCATACCTCTGCTTGCTGTAAGGTGGCTCTGTTGCATCCATCTTGTTGACAGCGACAATTATCTGGTCAATACCCATTGTCTTTGCGAGTATTAGGTGCTCACGAGTCTGGCCCTCGGCGCTCATACCGGCCTCGAATTCACCCTTCCTCGCCGACACCACTAGTATTGCTGCGTCTGCTTGGCTAGCGCCAGTAATCATGTTCTTTACGAAGTCTCTGTGACCAGGAGCATCTATGATTGTAAAGTAGTACTTCTTAGTCTCGAACTTGACGAAGCTTAGGTCTATTGTTACACCGCGCTCCCTCTCCTCTTTTAGCTTGTCTAGTAGCCACGCGTACTTGAAGGACTCCTTACCCTTCTTCTTCGCCTCCTCCTCCAGCATCTTGATAGTCTTCTCGTCAACGAATCCCAGACGGAATAGTAGGTGGCCTACTAGCGTGCTCTTACCGTGGTCAACGTGCCCTATCACTACGAGGTTAAGGTGCGGCTTCTGCTGACTCATATTCTTCACCCAGACCCCTTTCCTTCTTGCCGGAGAAGTGCTTCTATAAAGCGAGTCTTATAAAGGTTTAGTAAACAATAGATACAAGGCGATATATGAGGCTATCTTGAGCTTAGAGCTATTCTCTCTATCTCCTCCTTCCTTCTAACAGCATAGCTTCGTGTATCACCATGAGCAGCAGCGATGATCTCATCAGCTAAGCACTCCTCTATTGGCTTTGGGTTATTGAATGCACACATCCTCGCACCATCAGCTAGGTGCTTTAGTGCGACATCGACTCTACGCTGCGGCGCTACGTCAACGGACACAAAATACGTTATACCACCATACATTATTCGTGTAACGTCTTCGCGCGGTGCAGCATTCTCTATCGCGCGGACGAGGACTTGTAGCGGGTTCTCTCCTGTTCTTACATATATTAGCTCGAATGCTTGTCTAACAATATTGTACGCTAGATGCTTCTTGCCCATGTTACGCCCAGGATGCATCAGCCTGTTAATGAGTCTCTCAACTATGGGTACCTCTGACTTGCCGAAACGTCTGTGCTCGTGCCTACCACCAGTGTGAGGGAGCCACACTGGTTTTAGCGAGATATACCGCTTAAGGCTTGGATCACGTATCTCTATGCCCTCAAAGCTCCACTTACCAAACAGCTTTATGTTCCTAGGGTCTAGTCCTGGAACCTGCTCCTGGAGCTCGCTCATACCGCGTACCCTCCCAGGGGGCTACACGAGAGCCCGGGAATAAATTTAGGTCTCGCTTACACCTCCAACACTAGAGAAAATAAAGGTATACAGAGAATAAGACTAGCAAGGGCTTGAGGAGGAGCAGAGAATTGCCTCCACCAAAGGGCTCAGATATCCTACTAGAAGCACGTAACGTTACAGCTATGATTACTCCGAGCGTCCCTAATATACCTGTTATAGTCCTTGAGCTAGAGGATGGTAGAGAATTCACATTGTACAATGTACCATTCGAGATAGTTGAAGCACTAAACAAGATCGAGAGACAGAAAGATGAACCCTCCCTACCTGGTATGAGGGAAACAGTATTTGATATACTAATTGATATGAGGAACTTCTTTGAGGAACTAGGAAAGAGGCTAGAATACGTCGTAATAGACGAGATAGACTATAATACCTACCTATATACGGCAAAAGCTAGTTTTAATCTAGGAGGAATATACATGATGAGAAGAATGGTGCCGAGCCATGCAATATTCCTAGCAAGATTATTTGATAAGCCTATTTATGTATCCAAGAGGCTTGTTGATGAACAAGAATCCTTCGAGAACGAGGAATGAATTACTTAATAGATAGGAATAATAACTATTTGTACCGTTTCATCGCTGTGGCTTCTGCTTTTTGCCCTCTAGTATAGCTTTTAATGATACACCATTAACTGTTACAACCTTATAACGTACACCAGGAATGTCACCCATTGATCGTCCGCGCGGACCACCAATACCCTCAATGAGTACCTCGTCGTGCTCATCTACTACGAGGAGGCCACCATCGCCTGGCACGAAGGCTGTGACCACGCGTCCATTCTTCACTAGTTGTACCCTTACACATTTTCGTACGGCTGAATTAGGCTGGCGCGCCTCTACACCTACCTTCTCAAGAACTATCCCACGAGCCATTGGCGCTCCTTCAAGGGGGTCGTACTTCTTCTTTAGGCCCAGCATGCGTATCTTGAACTCTCTTTGGCTCCAGCGGAATTTTAGTCTCTTACGCTTAAGCTTACGCGCTGCGAAGAACCCATTTGGCGACTTCTTGCCCGCCAAGACTAGGGCACCTCTTCTTTGTCCTACCCAGTAGCCTGTTACGTAGAGGGAGGGGCTTATCTTATTTTTACCTCGTCTATATCGTGGTATCTCTTTAAGACTATGCGAGCTATAGCTACCTTTTTGCCTCCCTTGCCGATCGCTTTACCCTTATCAGCCGGATCAACTACTACATAAAGTATGTTCCTGCCATTACGCTTTACTAGCCTGATATTGAGTATTCGTGCCGGCGAGAATATGTTCTTAACTAGGTCCTCTAACGTGTCAGCATACTCTATTACTTCGATTTCCTTGCCGAGGAGACGACGGAGCCTATTAATATTGGAGCCTCTACGCCCAATAGCCTTACCTGCGTCACCGGGCCTAACTATGAATATTACACGGTTATTCTCATCGTCAATAATGCAATCGCGTGCTACTGCACCTGTTAGGTCCTGGAGCAACGCCATATATCTCATTTCTTCAGCTGTTAGCTTTATGTTAGCCAAACCCGTTCACACACCTCCGTTCACATCTAGATTTGTTCACGCTTCTTGAGACTGTACAGCCTCTATGAGGTCAATTATACGGGAGTTTCCGGGATCTAGGATAGCTAGGCTTGCAACTGTAAATGGTTTTCCGCAAACAGCTCCCAGCTCAAGGCTTGTACCAGGATAGACATACACTGGTATATTGCTGAGCCTAGCATAGTAGATTATGTCGTCGCGTATCTCGGGCGGAGCATTCTCCGCAACAATCACTGCCTTTGCCTTACCGAGCTTAACTAGTTTCAATGTCTTCCTCGAACCTAGAATAACTTTGCCAGTCTTTAGTGCATTCACCAATTCCTTCTCAATATCACCGACCTGAACCGTGCTCACTAATTACCACCCCCCGATGCCTCTTCCTCAACACCCTTCATAGATTTTACTACCTGTGCTGGGTTCATGCGAACCTCTACCATCCCGGTTCCGACGCCTATGACTCTGCCAGCTATAACGCTCTCAGTTATACCCTTCAATTTATCTACTTCGCCCCTAGCGGCTGCCGCGAACAGATTCTGGGTAGTCATCTCGAATGCTGCACGCGCTAAGGGGCTTGGCTTCTCACCACTCACACCATGTCTGCCTATCTGCCTTACCCTACCAGTAGCTGTCATTATGTCAGCTACTAGGATTATATGACGAATATCCACGTCAAGACCTTGCTCATCGAGCACGTCTTTCATTTCACGGATAAGCGCTGCACGTGCAGCCTCTATGCCTAGTACCTCTTCTATCTCGTGGATGTTATTGGTGTAGACCCTCTTAGGATCAACGCCAGGTACGTTAAGGACCTCTTTAAGGTTACTACCCTCGGTCACTAAGAAGTACTCGGTTCTTCCTTCCTCGTTAGTCATCGACTGTATTATTACTCTTCTTATTTTCTTTATACCCTTTATCTTCGCGTTTAGGACTTTCTCGCGCTTCTTCTGGAGCTCCATTAGGCTAAAGCTTTCACCGAGCTCGAGTTGTATGTAGAGTGTGAGCGGGTCCGAGGGATCTTGCTCAACTTTTCCGAGCTTTAGCTTCTCTAGCACCTTTTTAACCTGGTCTACTGTGACGCCCTTGTCCTCGAGCATTACCGGGTCAAGCCGTACCACTATGCGTAGGTTAACTAGGTCAATATCTATTTCCGAGGCAACGTTGGATACTCGTGTGAACTCTATTCTTCTTGCAACCTCTTTTGCCTTGTTTTCATCATATTTGTGCTCCTCGTCAAGGTATATGTACATAATGGGTGTTGATGGCTCGCGCCTGGCGTCAACAAGCTCTATAAATCTAGGAAGCCCGAGTGTGACGTTGAATTCTCTAATACCTGCGTAGTGGAATGTTCGTAGAGTCATTTGTGTGCCTGGCTCACCTATTGATTGGGCAGCTACTGTGCCAACCGGCTCGCCTGGCTCAACCATGCTGTATTCATACTCTGAGAGCACGTACTCTATTATCTTTCGCGCCTCCTCTGGTGCTAGGCCGTACTCCTCAGTTGTTTTCTGTAACTTCGACTCAAGTTCCTCGTATATTCGCTTTGGTAGCTTACCACGCGCATATTCAAGCATATCATGTATTTCTTTCTTTAACTCCTCCCACGAGGTTAAAAGGCTACTCATGGCTAGACCCTCCACCCTATTACTCTCTCTATTTCACGATCTATGTTAACGGCTTTACCGTGAGCACTCTTCATTGGGTCAACACCGTCCTCGCCGTAGACGAACTGTACTAGCTCGCCATAAGGCGTCCGCACAGTTCCGTCATACTCTACTCTTAGATCCTGCAGTGCATTTATCAAGCGGCGCTGCATGTAACCGCTCTGCGAGGTACGCACAGCTGTGTCTACTAGGCCCTCTCTTCCACCTGCTGCATGGAAGAAGACCTCTACTGGCGATAAGCCATCATAGAAGCTCGAATACACGAAGCCTCTCGCAGCCGGGCCTAGGTCGCCGGGCTTGAAGTGTGGAAGGAACCTGCCGAGATAGCCGCGATGTATTCGCTCACCACGAACCGACTGCTGGCCTAGAAGAGCGGCCATCTGTGTTATGTTTAGCTCATTTCCTCTAGCACCGGTACGGGCCATTATGAAGACGTTGTTGAACGGGTCTAGGTAGTTTACTGTTATATCTTCGACTTTCTTACGAGCCTCCGAGAGCACATCAAGTATTCTTAGCTCGAGCGATTCCTCCAGCGTTCTACCCGGCACGGGCTCTAGCTTGCCCTGCTTGTATATCTCTATTAGCTCGTAGACTTTCTTCTCGGCCTCCTTCAGTACTTCTCTTATTTTCTCCTTAGCTTCTGGCGGCAGCGCAACATCGTCTATGGTCATTGTGAAGCCTCTTTTCTCTATGAATCTTATGAACATCTTGAACATGTGGTCGTACACGTAGCGGGCATAATCGGTGCCGTACTCCTTTATTAGCCAGTGCATCATGTTTTCTGGCTGCTCTGCCCCAACAGCCTTCTTATCAAGCACACCTGTTAGCAATTCTCCCTTCTTTATTGTTATGAAGGAGTCGTTCCAGCACCACTCGTTTTCGCAGGCGAATATACCTGCCGATACACGGGCCTTGCCCCGGAAGTTGAACTCCTTTGGCAGGAAGAGGCTTACGAGCTGCTTTCCTGTCCACCTCTTCTTTGGCGATAGTATTGCTGGCTCAGGTATCTCGCCACGGTAACCAGCTGCTGAGAGAAGATCTACTACGTCCTCTATTGAGAGGAGTGTTGCCTTGCTTGTGAGTAGATACGCTCCGCTAATGTAGTCCTGTAGCCCACCGATTATTGGGCCACCGTATCTTGGCGAGAGTATGTGGTATTGCACTAGCATTAATTCTCTTGCCTCAGCCTGTGCTTCCTCGGTTCTCGGTACGTGCAGGTTCATCTCGTCGCCGTCGAAGTCGGCGTTGTAGGGTGGACAGACGAGCAAGTTTAGTCTAAAGGTTTTGCCTGGTAACACCTTGACAATGTGGGCCATTATTGACATTCTGTGGAGGCTTGGTTGACGGTTGAAGAGCACTATGTCGCCATCACGTAGGTGTCGTTCCACAAACCATCCAGGCTCTAGCATTTCCGCTATTCTCTTTCGGTCAGCATAGCGCAGGTCTATCTTTCTACCATCGCTTCTTATGACATAGTTAGCGCCAGGCCACTTATCTGGACCGTTTAGTACGTAGCGTCTCATCTCCTCTATGTTCCAAGAAGTTACGGGGACACGGACCGTTAGTATCTTTGCTATCTCTACTGGTACTCCTACCTCATTTATGCTGATATTCGGGTCGGGCGAAATGACTGTACGAGCCGAGTAGTCAACTCGTTTACCGCTCAGGTTGCCTCTAAACCTGCCTTCCTTGCCCTTCAGCCTCTGTGCAAGGCCCTTTAGTGGACGGCCACCACGGTGCCGTGCTACTGGTATTCGCGGTAGCTCATTATCGATATAGGTTGCGACGTGGTACTGCAGGAGTGCCCAGTGCTCATCGATTAGTGTCTGTGGTGCACCGCTGTCAAGGAGTTCTCTTAGTCTCTCATTGGTTCTAACTATGTCTGCTAGTTTATGTGTTAGGTCGTCTTCTGCATGTATACCGGTCTCAAGCACTATAGATGGACGCACATGCACCGGTGGTACTGGTAAGACTGTTAGTACCATCCATTCAGGGCGAGCACTCTGTGGATCAAGACCAAGTAGTCTCACGTCATCGTTGGGTATTCTCTCAAGCCTTGTACGTATCTCTAGGGGCGTTAGCTGGATACGGCCCTCTGGTCTATCTTCATAGAATGTATATGGCTTGTCGAAGACTATCTTGTACTGGCGCTCACCGCAATGGGGACACTCTGTTACCTTAGAGGCTTTCTTCTTAACAACTGTTACAAGCAGTTTTGCTAGAAGCGGCCAGCGCTCCTCTAGCCTATCAAGTAGCCTGAGATAACGCTTAAGCTCGGCCTCGGGTAAGAGGACACGACCGCATCGGCGACAAGTGGCTCGCAATATATCATGAATATATTTTGCAAATCCAACGTGGATAACGGGGCGTGCAAGCTCTATGTGACCAAAGTGACCCGGACAAGTCTTTGCATCATTACCACAAGTCATACAGACTTGTCCCGGCGCTATGGCGCCGAGCCGTGGATCCATTAGGCCCCCAGGTACCGGGCGACCATCCTCGTCATATAGCTCGCTAGTGACTATTGCTGTTACCGACATTTTGCGTATCTCATCGGGAGAAAGTATGCCAAACTTAATTTCCTTGATTATTTTCTCCTCAACCACAAGTAATCACCTCATAGATTTTTATCATGGCTTCCATTCATACTTCGGAGCAAGTCTCAGCCTAGGCATTACGCACATGGACATGAGTTCTTGTAGCAGTAGTTTGAACGCGTAGGGAACGACTACTGCTGATATCTTGCCATTCTCGCCATGTATCGGGCATATGTATTTCCGCTTGTTTCTATCAAACCACGCTATGTGACCACAGAGCTCACAGACGTACATGACGTACTTGTCGCTACTTTCTAGCATCCTTTCCCGCAGGAGCATAGCTGCTCCGTGGCCTACGAGACAGTCGCGCTCCATTTCACCGAATCGTAGACCACCCTCCCTTGCACGTCCCTCCGTTGGCTGCCTCGTTAGTATCTGAATGGGGCCCCTGGCTCTCGCATGCATCTTGTCAGCAACCATGTGGTGTAGCTTCTGATAATAGACTACTCCAATTAGTATTGGGTTGCGCAGCATCTCGCCAGTCCTACCATCATACATTAGCTCGGTTCCGTCGGGAGCATAGCCTGCTTTGAGTAGCTCTATCTTAAGGTTCTCTATTGGCTCCTTTGCAAAGGGGGTGCCATCAACGAATCTGGCGTATATTGCAGCATATTTGCCCGCTATCGTTTCAAATAACTGTCCGAGAGTCATTCTTGAAGGGAATGCGTGCGGGTTTATGATTATGTCAGGTGTTATTCCGTCCTCCGTGAAAGGCATGTCGTACTGAGGTATTAAGAGGCCTATGACACCTTTCTGGCCATGGCGCGAAGCAAACTTGTCGCCGAGTTCCGGTATTCTCTGGTCTCTTACTCGTACCTTGACTAGCTTGAAGCCCTCAACGTTCTCTGTCAGTATTACTGTATCAACGAAGCCCTTCTCACCATGCCTCATGGTGACCGAGGTGTCGCGGCGCCTAACAGATACTGTTCCAAACTCTCTATATTCTTCCATGAAACGCGGCGGACTAGTCTTACCTATCAGTACTTCACCGCCCTTTACCTCTACCTCTGGGCTCACAATACCATCAGCATCGAGCTTTCTGTACATCTCGGGGGGTTTCGAGCCCTCGACACTCGGCTCTGGCACCTCTATGCGGTCGCTTAGACCGCCAGAGTATCGTCTCTCCTCCGTAGCGTATAGTCTAAAGAACGTTGAGCGAGCCAAGCCCCGTTCAACGGAGGACTTATTCATTATTATTGCGTCCTCTATGTTGTAGCCAGTGAAGGACATCACTGCTATTACAACGTTTTGGCCAGCAGGTCTCTCGTTGAACCCTATTACGTCGAGCATTCTTGTCTGTACGAGTGGTTTCTCAGGATAGTGTAGGAGGTGACCCCTAGTATCAACTCTTATTTGGTAATTAGCGGCGTAGAGACCTAGTGCCTGCTTAGCCATGGCTGCTTGATAGGTGTTACGTGGAGACTGGTTGTGCTCAGCATAAGGTATCGTAGCAGCTGTAACGCTCATTATAGCTGCGGGCCATATCTCCATGTGTGTATGTTCCTTAGTTATGTCTTGCGGATTTAACGCAATATAGGTGTTTTCTTCCTCCTCTGCGTCAAGCATCTCAACAATACCGTTTCTAAGCAGATCGCTGAAGCGCCATTCTCCGCGCCTTAGTTTCTCGGCATGCTCTGGCCTATACACTAGTTTACCATCTTCAACGACGAATACGGGGCGCAGGAGACGACCGGGATCTGTGTTAATGTGAACCTCGTTGATATGCTCAGTCTTGTAATGAGCTACATTTATGTACGGTGAGAGTTTGCCTTGGCGACGGAGCTTGCGTATAGTGTATACTAGTTCCTCGCCCTTAGGGTGATATCCTATTAGCCTACCATTTAGGAACACCTTGCTCCATGCCATTAGCTCTGGAGGGTAATACCCTGCCTTGCGTACCTCATTGAATATCTCTACGGCGTCTCGGACGCCCATGCTGTAGAGTAGTTTTTCTACTTCACTTTCATCCGCGCCAGGTGATACGTAGGCCATTAATGCAAGGTTCTTTACTAGGCCACAGTTAGGGCCTTCGGGTGTTTCGAATGGGCATATCCTGCCCCACTGTGTTCCGTGGACATCGCGTGCCTCGAAGTGTGGCTGGCTCCTGCTTAGCTGTGATACCACACGCCTAAGATGGCTAAGCATTGAGAGCCAATTAGTTCTGTCAAGTAGCTGGCTTACACCAGTTCTTTGGCCAGGCCAGTTACCTGTAGCTAGTGCCTCGCGTATACGGTTGGTAACTATATCGGATCTTATTAGCATCCTAGCTGTTATTCTACGTCCACGCGCGCGCAAGCGTTCTAGCTGCTGTCTAATGTCGTATATAAGCGTCCTCATAGCTATCCTGAATACCATTGCTATGAGGTCGCCTGCTAAGAGGACACGCTTGTTCGCATAATGGTCCTTGTCGTCCTCGGGTCTCCGTCCAAGCACGTACTCGAGGAGCTTAGCAGCCATTTGACCAAGGAAGAGTGCCTTGCGTAGCCTATCCTGTGGAGAGGTGCCGATATGTGGTAAGAGTATGGTGTCAAGGACTCTTTCTGCTACGCGTATTCTCTGTTCTCGAGGCTTACCTATACCTTCTCTAAACCTACTACCTATGTAGTCAAGTGCATCCTCTACCGTGTTTATTGCCCTAGCTTGCTCAAGGGATGGAATAAGCATTTGCTGTAACTGTGGATCAGGCGAAACTGCTAATACTATATCTCTATCGCTCTCCAGGCCAAGGGCCCTCATAAGGACTACGAATGGTATCTTGCTCAATGCCCTGCTCATTGATACATGAAGTGTACCGTCCTTGTGCATATCGAGTATAAGTTGGTACCTTACACCAGCGTGGGATGATATAACCTTGGCTGTGTAAACCGCGCTACCAGTACCCGCTCGTGCTTTGCCAACTAGGATTCTGTTTAGTGCCTGGTCTTCTTGCATCACAACGACTCTTTCGGATCCATTTATTATGAAATAACCTCCCGGATCCTTGGGATCCTCGCCAGCCTCCACAAGCCTTCTTTCGCACTCCTCTCTGTCACCGCCCTCGTAGAAGCACTTAGCTAGCGGATCCGCCTTTGAGCGTAGCATTATTGGGAGAAAGCCGAGAATTACCTCCTCCGGTTCCTGCTCTACACCGTTCTCTACTACGACTACTTTCGCCTTGATTGGCGCTGCGTATGTTAGGTCACGTATTCTACACTCCATTGGGGTTACTGGATGTTCTCCCCCATCACTCTCAATTACCATTGGCTCGCCTAGCTCAACATCAACTATCCTTATCTCATAGTACCTTCGAGGAGTCGCAACACGCCCAAACTCTTTCACAATCTGTTTGAGCTCCTTCTCGACAAATCTATTAAAGGAATCAATGTGCTGTCTCACTAGGCCATACTCATCTATAAATGCCTTCATAACCACCCATCTATCCTCAACAGAGGGAAAAGCCTCAGAGGAAGCAGCCAAGACACACCATCACCTCATGTAAGCATGCCTGCTCATACAAACTTAGTACCCAACCACGTAGCGATAAACAACTATTTCTCCAGCGGTAGGACTCTTACGATAAATCCTAACTATGTCCCCGGGCTTAGCTCCTATTTCGCGGGCAACCGGATCGGTTACCCGCAACCAGGGCAACTGCTCCGGCCGAATATTGAGTTCCCGTAGTATACGGATAGCCTCATCTGGCGGAACTATCTCGTGCCGAGGAACAAGCTCGTGCTCAAGTATGTTGAATTTCTTCTTCTGTTTAGCCACTACTCTCCCCCTATACAACAGAGGCTGCTCGTTCTTACTAACTTAATATGCGTTAATACAAATCTAGTAGATTTTCTTACCGGAGCCTTTTTCTGTTCACCTTTTTATTCATCCAGGAATATCGGCGAAGCCTCCTACTACGCCCGTAACCGCATGCAGCACAATAACCCTTAGCAACGTTGTAGGCATGTCTTCCACATCTTGGGCACCGTATATGCGTATAGTTCTTGCTCATTTTGCCAAAGGACGGTGTTCCCTTAGACACCCTACATCACCTCATTCACTTATTATGCTTGTGCTGGCGATATGAGAAGCACTGTGTCTCCGCGTATCACTATTGTGCCTAGTTTACGGGTGTGCCCATCCTCGAAGATCTCTTCTGCATCTTCTAGCACTATGTTGAGGTGCTGGTCATAACTTTTTAGTTTTCCTCTTACCTCATTGGCTCCTCGCAGTTTAACTAACACGACGTTTCCTATATTTTCTGATAGGATTTTGTGCGTTGTTTCAGCCATACCGCTGCCCCCAGCACACGTGGAGGCAGTGCCTAGGGATTTATAGGGCATTCCCTCTTCACACCGGTAGCCAGGGATACTATCCGGCCTCAGTGGTGACACATGTGCGTAGATGGATAATATCTAAGAAAGATAAGAAAAGGCTCATTGAAACAATTAAATCGCTCTATGGAGTAGAACTCGTAACTAAGAGCGATAAGGTCGAAGTAGTAGTTGAAAATGATATAAAATTATTTATGGTTAATAATATGCCTGCGTTCATAGAGATTGAGAGAAAAATAGTACCTCATCTGAAGTTTCTCCTTAGGAACGGTTACGACTGGTTGCCATCAATAGTTGTTGATCAAGGAGCTGTAATGCCGATTGCGCGTGGCGCTGACCTCATGAGACCCGGGATAGTCCGGATTAGCCGCGATTTCGATAAGGGTGATATAGTGGTTATTGTTGAGCCTAGTAAGTTATTGCCATTAGCCGTACATGAGGCTCTCTATAGCAGCGCCGAGATAGAGGAAATGAATAAGGGCAAAGTTACGCGAAGTCTTCATCACCTACGAGATAAATATTGGAGACTCGCTGAAAATCTCTAAGCTATACCCGTCAAGTACAGAGATCCTAGCACGCTAGGAGTGTATACTCTTATATCGGGTCCTAGACCTAGATTCTCGGCTCTTCTCCTTATAGTCTCGGCTAGGTTAAGTATTGATTGCGGCTCTCCGTGATTTAGTACAATGTTCTTAGGCTTCGGCTTCATATTAGCAAGAAATGCTAGTAGTTGTCTTCGGTCTGAGTGGCCAGAGAATCCTTCAATATACTTTACCTCCATGTTGATTTTTACTAGTTCTAGCCTACCATCCTCACCTATCATTGTTACCTCTCTTTCCCCGTCAAGTATGCGTCTTCCTAGAGTGCCCTTAGCTTGGTAGCCAACGAATACTAGCGAGTTCTTAGGATCCGATGCTAGGAGTCTAAGATATTCTACGGATGGTCCGCCATTCAGCATACCGGATGTCGCTACTATTACTGCAGGCTCTTTTGATTTAGCGATATCCTCTCTCATTTGCTTATTCTTTACCTTTTCCATGTTCTCGTGGTAGAACGGATTAGCGCCTTGGAGTATTTTGGAGCGTATCTTTGAGGATAGGAGTTCAGGATAGGAGAGATGTATCGCCGTTACCTCGGGTATACTTCCATCAATATATACCTTGACGTCTGGCAATAATTTTCTGTTAAAGGCATCAGTTAATACTAGTAGTATTTCTTGCGATCTGCCGATAGCCATCGCTGGTATTAGTACTTTCCCTCCTCTGGCTATTGTGCGACTAATAACGCTAATAAGTTCAAGTTCGGCCATGTCTCTTCTGGGCTGATCTCTATCCCCGTAAGTGCTCTCCATGATTAAGGTCTCTACGCGGGGAAACTCATAGTCCGCCTTGTCTAGAAGCCTTGTTCTTCCAAACTTAAAGTCCCCCGTATAAACTATGTTGTGAAGCCCCTCACCGATATGGAGATGCGCCATAGCTGAGCCGAGAATATGGCCCGCATTATAGAAGGTTAGCTTTATGTCAGGAGCGATATCAGTTACTTCTCCATAGTCCAAGGTTATCGTATGCAATAACATCTTCTTCACTTCAAGCTGCGTATATGGAGGCTTCCTATGACTCCTATGCATTATATCAAGTAGATCAAGCAGTTGTAGAATCATTAAGTCACGTGTGGGCTTGGTTACATAAACTGGGCCGCGGTACCCGTATTTAAACAAGTAAGGCACGAGACCTACATGGTCTAGATGCGCGTGAGTCACGACAACTGCGTCTAGTTCTTCGAGCCTGAGCTGGTCTATATCAAGGCGCGGAAACATTCTATAATCGTTGAACCCTGGGTTAAGGCCCACATCAAGAAGTACTTTACTCTCACTGGTCTCTACAAGTATAGCAGATCTACCAACCTCCATGAAGCCACCTAATGCTGTTACCCGTACATATCTGTTCTCTAGTATTACTCCTCTATGTATGCGCTCTCCCGCTGCTCGTAGGAAGTTTAATCGGTAACTACTTTGCTCAAGTGTATAATGCAGTATCTTGTTAACTGTATCGAGCTCCCTTGGATCAACGGGTGGTACCCTAACCGCAGTTAGTCTCCACCCAGTCTCGGCAAGGACCTTGTTATATATGGAGCGGCTTTTTCCATACACTAAGCCTATTTTCTCAGCCTTTACAATAACCTCGCCCAAGACGTCATCGAATTCTATGCCCTTAATTCCTGCCTCAGCTGGCACCAATTGCCTTATGAGTTCCTCAGTCTCCTTCTTACTCTTCCTAACCGATGGATCTGTTCGAATCACTATTCGTTTCTTTAGCTTTTTGGCAATATCCTTGGCTACATCAGGGTGTTTTGCTATGATATCAGGGTTCTTAATATATATTGCTATTTCAGGGCCTTCGAACTCTATTCTGGTTACTTGCACATTTCGAGGAGTTAGTTGTGCTAGTATTAGTCCTACTATATTCTTTAACTCACTTCTTTTATACAATTTTTAACACCTCTAGGGCAAGTAATCATAATAACGTATTCTGAAGTTAGCGATTGTTTTATACGTGAGAGTTTTCATATTCGCAATAATGATGCTTAGACATGAATTGCATCCTCTCATCAAGGCTGAATCTTTTGTGCAATAATTTATCCCTGAGAGATATACTAGGCACAAGCATAGATAATTAACGTAACAATCACTGAAAACCGGGACTCAGCCACACATGACCAAATAATTATCCTTTTTGTTCGTTTAAGGTAATATATGATATTGTTTACTCTACGTCTCCAACACTATGAACTAGCGTTCATCAACTCTTTTTAAAGTTTTTGATAAACTTGACTGTTACTTGTTCCGCTTTAGACCTTACTTTTCAATATATCTTCGAGCTCGAAGCTATACTCCCTGAAGAAGTCCCTACCTATTACTACGACATTGACCCCATTACCTGTGAAAGCGTCCCTCTTTATCGAGGAGGCTACAGCTCTCTTTGCGAGATCAACTGCTTCCTCAATGCTCAAGTCCTCCTTATATTGATCTTCTACAACACCGATTGCCGTAGGTGAACCAGAGCCCGTCACTACGTACTTCTCTTCAGTTACTCCGCCATACCAATCAATGCTATATAATCGTGGCGCAGTATCATAGCCGCCTAGTAGTAATTGGACTATATAGGGATAGAATCTGGACGAATGCAGTATTGTTGCAAGAAGTTGGGCAGCTGCTTGTACACTCATGCGTTTTTTATTAATTAGCATATAGTGCTGAACCTCGAGGGAAAGCCACTCCGCTAGTGTCTGGGCGTCTGCTACAAGCCCTGCTGTCGTCATAGCCATATAGTCTGATATTTTGATTATCTTTCTCGTACGCTTGTGCGCGACATAATACCCTGCTGTAGCTCTCCTATCTGCCGCCAACACTACAAAGTCGCGAAAGCGTAGCCCGACTGTCGTCGTGCCTGTCTTCCTAAGTACCTCCTCTATGCCATGCTGGCTCGGCAGCCGCGTATTAGCAGGCATCAATGTTTTCAGCCATGTAGGGCTCTAGTTTGCGGAGTCACTTATAAACATGTATACAGTTACTAAAATAGTGACTCTTAGTGATGGGTACGCTTGCCGCAAGGGTGTAGACACAGCCTTGCTTCATCATATAATGCTTCCTCAACACGTCATTGTAGGCAATGGAGCTATTAAGTCTCTATCTAGCGTAGTTACTGATGTGAAAGAGCACCCCACAGTCGCTATAATAGCTGGGCCTAACGTGTGGAAAAAATACTCTGACGCATTCTTAGAGTCATTAGGCAGAGTAAGGGAGTACAGCGTGTTTACTGCGAGGACGCCTTCTAGGGATTTTGCTGAGAAATTGGCGGCAGAGGTAGCTGAATATCGACCAGATGTTGTTATAGGCTTTGGTGGAGGCAAGTCGATAGACTTAGCAAAATACGTTGCATATAAGACCGGGAAGGTCATGATTAGTGTGCCGACGAGTCCCTCTCACGACGGCATTGTATCGCCTTTCGTCTCGTTGAAGGGACTTAATAGACCTTATTCTATTAGGGTTAGAACACCCTATGCCATTATAGCTGATATAGATATTATAGCGGATGCTCCGAAGCGTCTCGTTAGGGCTGGTGCTGGCGACTTAATTGCTAAGCTTACTGCCGTACGTGATTGGAAGCTTGCACACCGGCTTAAAGGCGAGTACTATGGAGAGTATGCAGCAAAGCTTGCTCTTCTCTCAGCTCGTCACATAATCGAGTATGCAGGCGAGATAGGGCGCGGAAGCAAAGAGGCTATAAGGATACTCGTTGAAGGGCTTGTGAGCAGCGGTGTTGCCATGTGTATAGCTGGCTCTACTAGGCCTGCGAGTGGATCAGAGCACTTATTCAGTCATGCTCTTGATGTACTGTATCCGGGAAGAGCTCTCCACGGGGAACAAGTGGCCCTTGGGACTATAATGATGATGTACCTCCATGGAGGCGACTGGAGAAGAGTTAAAAGCACCGTTGAGAAAATAGGGATACCAGTCAGGGCTAAGGATTACGGCATACCGGATCACATAATCATAGAAGCTCTTACAATAGCGCATAAGATTAGACCAGAGAGATATACTATTCTCGGCGAGACAGGGCTTACCAGAAAGGCGGCTGAGCAACTAGCAAGGATAACCGGAGTTATAGACTAATACTATGGCCATATTGCTGAACTACCCTCTATCTAATTAGGTACTTATCAAGGGTACTCAACACTCCTAGCTTAAATGAGCGCGGGCTTAGCGTGCCAGCGTCTAGGCCTCTGGCTATCTTTTTGGACAACTTGTCGGCATAGTATGTTGGGCAAGGTAGTTTTGATGGACTCTTCTCAAGCATCGACGATATTACTCTATATGCATCATCTAGAGAGATATGTGCACCCGGGCTTACATATATCGGACTCTTATCTCTACACTTGGGTATAACTGCATAAGCTAGTACCAGATCGCTTCTTTTCTTATCAATTAATTCCCCAATAACGCATGGAAAGTCGCGACACGACTCTCTACTTTTGATTATTTTTAGTACTCCATAAAGCTTCTTCTTAGCGACGCCTATTGATGGCTTAGCTAACGCGAGGCCAATATGTGTTGCTATACCAGCGTATCTTGGATGCGATACCCCGTGTCCATCAACTACTATTACGTCATAGGATTGATGTTTAAGCCCTTGTATGGCTGTATAAAATAGAGCTGCCTCTCTGAATGCCAAAAGGCCTGGAATGTATTCTAGCTTGGGCTCACCTATGGAGACGCTATACTCTATGAGGCCACAATTACTTATGTCAACAAGGGCGGCTATTGCTACACCACCATATCTCTTAGAATACGCTGCATCAAGACCCAGTGCGGTTCTCGGGGTTCTTGATAACCTGGCTTTAATGCTAGATAGTGCTTTTTCTGATATTTTCTTTTGAATATGGATAAGCGTATCTATGTTGAGACTGTGCTTCTGCGTGAATATTTCGCCTCCATCCCACAATTAAAGTAAATTTAATTCGGTGCATCCTTATTTTAGGTTTTGTTTATCATATAGTACGCAGAGAATGAAAAGAGCTAATTATTACGCACTAAAAGAGCTTTATTGATTCCTCCTTAGCCTTTACCCTATCATCTTCACGCACTATTACTAAGATATCTATACCATCACCCGATAACGCGTCTCGTTCTATAGCTGCTCTTATGGAATCAATAACCATTTTCTTTGCATCCTCTACTCCCATATCTCTGCTATACCGTGTTTCTAGGACACCTATTGCTATGGGTGCACCCGATCCAAGAGCTGCAAAGTCGTCCTCAATAAGTGAGCCAAGAGGGTCCATTACGTATAGTTTTGGCTCTCCTTCCAGATCTATTCCACCTATCAAAACCTCCGAGAAGAATGGGAAATATTTATAAGAATACAGTATTGTTGCTAATAGCTTAGCTGCTGCTCTAATACTTATACGTTTGCCAACTACTAGATTGTAATAATCAATGTTTGCTTTTAGCATCTTTGTTATAGCCTGAATATCTGCAAATAACCCAGCAAGCGCCATACCGAGATAATCAGTTATCTTATAGACCTTCTTACCAGCTTTACTTGCTACATAGCCACCATAACTAACACGTCTCTCAGCACCGAGAATTACAAAGTCTTTTCCTCTAACACCTACTGCTGTTGCGCCTATACCGTATTCGTGATAGCTCATAATTCTCTTGCCCCAAGGCTAGTCCTAGCCTAATATTCAGTATAAATATGATTTTGCCTAAACAACAAATGCTATCCTCTTTTCTACAGAGGAATAGTTTCAACGGAGACACAGCCAAGGAATAGAACACCTATCTCTATTAGCTTTTATCAAAAGAAAGCATAATGACTAATTGCAGGGAGATAATTGTTATTGACAAGATACATAAGGAAGTGCCCCTACTGCGGATCAAGTAATGTGGTCGTAGATTATAATAGAGGGATTGTCGTTTGCAGGGACTGTGGAACAGTAATAGATGATACTGTATACGATTATACTGCTGCTAACATGCAAGTGTACAAAGGAGCCAGAACCAGCATCGAGAGACGTTATACCATTACAGAAACAGAGCTAATAAACTTCAACTTTAATAAGCTAGTTCTATCAACAAAACTTTCAAAAAAACTTAGGGAAACTAACCCTCATTACTTAGCTAAGCTAACCTCAATCCTCATGTATGAAAATGAATTATTAAACAATGAGTGCTTGACAACACTTGTTCGCCGACTAAATGGTAATCTAAAGGTCTTAGCGATAGAGATAGCTAAGTCCATTAAACAAGGAGAGTATCCATTAATATCATATTATTCTCGGAAATACAATGTATCGAGAAGCAGGATAAAAAGAGTAGTTAGAAACGTGCTGAAATGCATAGATTAATCTCCAAAATAATATTACCATCGCAATACTATAGACACTATTATAGGGTGAACTCCAAGTAAGCCCTACGAGGAGCCTACTATGCAGAAAGAAGGCATACAAGAACTTCCTTGGATAGAAAGACATAAGAATGCTCAAAAGCTCATAAGCACTGTCTTAGCCCTTAGACGCATACATGTATATACGTCTGATGAGATTGTGAGAATAGTTGGGGATCGATACCGCAAAATTAGGAAAAGAAAACCGGGTTTATATGGAAAAAAAGAACTTGAACTAAAGCGCTTAGAAGTCGTATTTAATGTGGTGCATTCTAGGCTACGAGAAATAGCTAAACTCCCTAATCTGGAGGAGATGAGTGATTTTCACCGAGCACTTGTGGAGAACTTTGTGGGAACAAGCTATGAGAATTCACTTAGAAAGGTACGGAGAGCCCTTAAACTTATACGTGAGTTCTGGAACGAGTATAAATTACTGATACTATCAGCGCAAGATTCGAGAGAAGCGAGCCGTTATAGAAGGGAAGGGAGTGGGCGTATACTTTCCGTTGTTCGCCGCCTTAAAAGAGACCTTGAAGTTCTGCGCAAAGTTCACCAAGAACTACTTCACACCCATATTATATCTGAGGGGTTACCAGTAGTTGTTGTAGCGGGTATACCTAGTTCTGGTAAATCAACACTAGTTAGGCATTTATCGACAGCAAAACCAGAAGTAGCTCCATATCCCTTTACAACTAAGAGCATAATAGTTGGGAAAACAAGGCACGAAGGAATAGAATTCTATATAGTTGATACTCCGGGTATTTTAGAGAGGCCGCGATCAAAGCAGAATGAAATAGAGAGGAAAGCCCTTGCAGCCATAAGCTCGCTCCCTGATATTATTCTATATTTATTTGACCCATCGGATGAAAGAGTGCAAGACATAGACGAACAAATAGCATTATTAAGAGATATATATGATAATATAGTTAGGAAACGCGATATAGGACTTATAATAGCATTCAATAAAACCGACATAGCAAATATTAGTGATGCTCTAATAAGAGTCTCAGAAAGTATCCAAGACATACTCGCTTCGAAACATATCTGCATAGACCAGATTATTCCGATTTCCGCGCTAACTGGCAAGAATATAGATAGCCTTATGAGAGCCATTCATCTATGCCTACGAAGAGTCACACCATGGCTCTTCATAGATAATGTATAAACCTAATTCAATTATCTTCGAAAACAAATTCCCTTAACCCCGATAATGAATGGCTTATTTAACTCGCCTCCTTCAATGAACTCTATCCTGGCATTGGGAATTAGTTGTTCGAGTATCTTTACGTTTGTCCATGCATGCATTGTGAGTTTAGAGCCGCCTAGTATGGATTCGCCACAAGCAAGAGCTGCATATACAAGCACCATATCAGAAGCATGTCTGTCAAGCGCCTTACCCGTAACAAGATCTTCGTAAAGTCGCTGGGCTGCCTCCTGTCCAACTACCTCTGCACGCTTTCCCTTGGCTCCAAGCGAGTCGCCACCGAGTATAGAGTTCCTAGTATAGGCCCAGACGACAATACCGCTACCTGGGCCCAAGTGAGGGTCACGGCTCGGCTCATACCACTCAGTATCTATCCTTATGGGTATACTGCCCAGCTTGTTACGCAAATACTCCTCGGCGCTACGAGCTTGTCTCTCTGCAACATGCCTCGGGAGCCGAACTGCGTGGGAAAGCCCTTCAATAGCTCTAATCTCTCCTCTCTCCTTTAGGCTAACACTTCTTAACATGCGTGGAGGGTTAGGTACATTAACCACCACTATTCCGCCGCCACGAGGATAATGTCCCCTCCTCCTTACCACGATATCTATGCTAAACCCGAATTTTTCAAGGAGCCGAGAAAATACGAACCGCATATAGTCTATCGGTGGGCTCCACGGTACATCAGTTCCACCACGTATCTCGACACTAATGGGTCCAGGAGCAAATGCCATAACAGGTAGAATAGCTTGCATAACCAGCGTTACACTACCCGCTGTACCTATATTAAACCTAAAAGTACCGCTCCGGATACTTCCCGGCCTAAACACTATCTCTGTCGAGCCTAGATGAAGCCCATCTACCTTTGCACCAGATAGCTCAGCAACTGCCCGAACAGAAACCATATGTTGTCTTTGTAGACCTGGGCGGGGACGCTTAGCCCTAATATTGATTATCCTTATCTCTCTGCCAAGCAGAGCTGCAAGGGCAAGCGAGGTGCGCAGTATTTGTCCACCACCCTCACCAATACTACCATCTATCACTATCAACTCTGGTCACCTCCTACTAGTCTTTCATAGCTATCCTTTGTATACGCTCAACACCCCTTATAGAATCAATATAGCTAGAAACACTCGGAGGAACTAGTCTTCTCCACTCATCATTACCACTAAGCATGAGGTTGCGTACATGGGTTGCACTATATTCGTCTCTGCTAAAGCTAGGGGGCTCGATAATCCTGTAGCCGTATTCACTAAATAATCTAACTACCAATGGATTACGCGAGAACACTACCTGGAACCTAGGCACAAGCAACTCTATGTAACGTGGCCACACAAAGTTCATAGCAATATCTTGTACCGGTACCAAGTAGACCCGGGAAACATCGATACCAGCATCACGGAGAGCAAGGCGAAGCATCTCTATACGCTCTCCTGCTGTAAAGGGATTCTTAATAGTATGGCTTTCCTGAGCGGATCCAATAACTATGATAAGCTCATCAACATGCCTCATGCACCACTTTATAACCTCTATGTGGCCCCAGTGAGGAGGCTGGAAGCGCCCAACAAAGAGGCCGCGTCGAACTATGAGCGTCACTAATCAGCACCAAGAAGACGAGGAGACATTGCCTCAAAAAAACTTCACCGAAGAGCTAGCCATCCTGCGCAAAGCACTAACAAAGGTTATAGAGAGAAATGCAGAGAAAGCAAAGAGAATAACCGCAAGGTATGGCTGGATACATGTACACCAAGCAGCAAGATACATTGAACTCTTATCCATGGATGATCTAGAAAAAATCCTAGAGACAAAGCCTCTTAAAACAATACGTACTAACACGCTACTAACCACTAGGGATAGGCTAATTGAGAGACTAGAAGCTAAGGGGCTCTTAGTAAAAGAGTATAAACCAACACCCTATGGCATCATCGTTGAACATACACCTATACCAATAGGCGCGCTACATGAGTACATGCTAGGGCTCTATACAATACAGGGCCCAGCCTCAATGCTGGCAGTACTAGCACAGGAACCGGAACAGGCCAACAGGGTACTTGACATGTGCGCCGGTGCTGGTATAAAAACAACACAAATAGCACAACACAATAACCGTGCAAAAATAATTGCGCTAGACATAAATAATAGGAAACTATTGGCTCTTAAGAATAATCTAAGCCGCTTACACGTGGATAACGTAGTAGCGATAAACATGGATGCCCGAGAGGCCCCCAAGCTGGGAAAATTCGACTCAATACTACTTGACGCGCCATGTAGCGGGGAAGGCCTAATACCGTACCCTGCTAAGACTAGGCCACGCACTATAGACGACATACTCACACGAGTCCATCTCCAACTTCAACTACTAGATGCAGCCCTTAGCACAGCTAGGAGGAGCGCAATAATAATCTACACGACTTGTAGCATGAGCTTCGAGGAAAACGAGTACGTTATCGACACACTGCTTAAGAAACGGGGAGACTTCGAGATAGAGCAACCACGCATACCAGGAGAGCCCGGAAGAACAAGCTATGCTGGCTTAAGAACAGACCCCTCCCTAGCTAGGTGTAGACGCCTCTTCCCACACATACATCGCACAGAGGGCTTCACGATATGCAAACTAAGAAAAACATAGAGTACAAGCACTGTAATAAGAAGACAAAGGTATCGCTGAGCAAGTTTATCAGCGAGTGCCTAGGACTTAGCCTAGAAGAGCTCCTAAGAGACAAAGAGCTTGTATGCAGAGAGAAAGAACGCAGCATAGACATATATGTGGCGAGGAAAAACCTAGTTGAAGAACTCTCCACGATGCAGAACAAGGGACTAACACCCTTCACTGTGGGCATACACGTAGTAAGACTTAGAGGAGAAAAGTTAGTGCCATTACTTGGTCTTGCAGCCATAATACGTTTAGAGAACAAAATACCGCCGCCGAGGGGATACGTCGTCATTAATACTCGTGCTGAGAAGTTATTCCTCTACGGTAGAGATGTATTCGGCGAAAACGTGGCAGAGGTAAGGACACCAGAATGTAAGGAGAACTATGTACTAGTTCTAAACCAGCTACATGACCCCCTAGGCTGGGGACGATTACTAAGACGCCAAAACACTATTTATATTCAAAACATCATTGATGCTGGCTGGTACCTTAGAAGCGGGGTGTAGCGCGCTTGCCGCTAAACGATGGCGACTTCGTACTAGTGGAATATACTCTTAGGGTAAAAGATACAGGAAAACTCGTAGACACTACGAGCGAGGAGGAGGCTAAGAAAGAAGGAACCTACGATCCGAGAGAACGATACGGACCAAGACTCGTCATAGTAGGCGAGGGCAGACTATTACCGGGGCTAGAGAAAGCACTAAAGGAGCTAGACGAAGGCCAGGAGAAAACCATAGAAATACCGCCCGAGGACGCCTTCGGCAAACGAGACCCATCTAAGATAAAAATCATGCATCGCAACGCCTTCCTAAAAAGCGGGGTAGTACCGGAACCAGGTAAAGTAGTTGAAATAAACGGCCAATTAGCAGTAATAAGAAGTGTAACAGGAGGACGAGTAGTAGTCGACTTCAACCATCCACTAGCAGGAAGAACCATTGAGGCAAAAATCAAAGTGGTAAAAGTACTCAAAGCACCTGAGGAAAAGCTATTACACCTCGTTCTGAGAAGACTACCGCCATCAATCAAGGAGGATGACGTGAAGATAGAGTATACACCAGAGGAGAAGAAAGCACGAGTAATTATGAACGAGAAAGCCCTCGGAATACAAGACCTACAGGTAGCCAAGCGCATAGTGGTTCTAGAGGCCGCGAAATATCTAAAAGACGAAGTAAAGGAAATAGAGTTTGTAGAGACGGTGAAACTAGAGACTAAGAAACAAGAAGAGAAAACCGAGCAAGAGCAAGGAGGTAAACAAACAAGTACAGAGACACCACAAGCAGAGACAACAAATGCTTAGAGCTAAAGGCTTCACAGACACATGTACTCATCACTTCGGATATTCATAACTCTTTTAACATCACTGCAACTTTGCTTCAAAAAATTCAC
>JALVHV010000155.1 GCA_027028845.1 Pyrodictiaceae archaeon
ACGACGAGCACTGTGACCACTACAGCGACGAGCACGTCACCAACTCAGACAACCACAACACATACAACGACTACAACTACACCAGAACAAACCACCACAACGACAGCAACGACAAGCACGACTACATCGACAACGACCACGCCCAGGGAGGAGGTACTAGAGCCAGCAGTCTTCCATACATATCGCGAACTCCTACAAAACTATAGCCATGCAAAGATACACTACAAGCTCGTCAAGGGCTCAGAGACGACAGAGCTAGTACTCTCATACCGGGCCAGCAAGACGAGTAACGGGTACCGCGTAGACATAAACACTGCCCAGATAGAGAACGGCGAGACATCCTCAAACAACACCATAACAATATTCCTAGACAAGGCCATGACGACTGTGACAAAGATAATAATGCCTAATGGACAAGTCTACGAGGGCCAAATGGCCCAAATAGCTGGCCAAAACCTACTCGAGGCACTAAACCACGCAATCGCGATGATAGCATGGGTAGGCGATATAAAAGTAGCCATAGCCGAGGGAAGCTATGCCGCGACAAAGGCTGGCTGGGAAGTAACCAGCGTAGAGAAGACAAGCACGACAATAAGCGGCAAGACATACAACGCGTACAAGATATCAATGCTCAACAAGAGCGACACGGACTCCGACACAACCAGGGTAGACTTCACCCTAGCAGAGATAAAGAAAGACACCTGGATAGCTTACAGGCTCCACGCAGTACAGAAAGACGGCAGCGAGTTCACCTGGGAAATCACTAGCCTAGAACCCTAGGCAACAAAAAGCAGCAGAAAGTAGCCCGGATCAAAGGCTGCGAGGAAGACACGAGAGCCCTTCTCCTAATAAAAAGAGGCCAATGAGGGAGAAGGGCTCAGCCATCTTTTTAGTAATGGATAAGAAGACGTATCCTCTACTTAGCCTTGGCCAGTATCTGCTCCATGAGCCTCGCGTAGACCTTCGCAACCGTTCTTAGCTCTGTTAAGGAGACATACTCGTCTACTTGGTGGGCCATGTGCCCTGGGCCGGGCCCATAGGTTATGGTCTGTATGCCCTTCTCTGTGTAGAATCTCATGTCTAGTCCTCCTAGGCAGATGCTCGTCCTCGGCTCCGAGCCCGTTACCTCCTCTACGATGCTCTTTGTTATTCTTACTAGCTCGGCGTCTCTCGGCGTAAGTGCTGGCGGTAACCTGTTAGTTACCTTGGTCTCTATGCGTACCTCTGGGTAGCGCTTCCTCAGCTTCTCTATGAACTCGTTGACCTCTTTCTCAACCTCCTCTACGGTCTCCTCGACGATCAGCCTACGGTCTACTGAGAAGGCGTAGTAGCCGGGTAGGATGTTCACCTTCGTGCTTCCCTTGACCTCGCCGCCCAGGGTTATTGTCGGGGAGGCGCCCCTGGGGTCGTCGTATTCGTAGCTGCTCTTCTTCCTTGATAACTGCTCGCGGTACTCGGTCGCGAAGTCGAGGGCTATGCGGGCCATGTACTCGAAGGCGTTTACGCCGAGCCACGGGGTGGAGCCGTGGGCCTGTTTCCCGTATATCTCTACGTAGAACCAGTATGCGCCGCGGTGCCCAATCCATATCGTTTCCGAGCCGCTTGGCTCGGCTATGACCACGTAGTCTGGCCTAGTGAGGCCCTGGTCCACGAGGTACCCTGTCCCGGTCTCGCCGCCTATCTCCTCGTCCGGCACAAGAGCTATCTCCAGTGTGCCCTTGAAGTCCTTGTAGGCCTTGAGGAACGCCTTGGCTGCTAGCAGTGCTGCTGCTATGCCGCCCTTCATATCGACTGCTCCGCGTCCATAGAGCTTATCACCCTCCACGACCGGGTCGAAGGGGTCATGCCTCCACCCAGAACCGGTTGGGACGACGTCGTAGTGGCCGTTGAAGTGTAGCACTGGCCTACCGCTGCCGCGGCGCGCGAGTATAACGTAGCGCGGGTACCGGCCTAGCCCGGGGTGATGCTTCTCAACAAGATCGCTTGGGACGCGATGAATCTCTATCTCGTCGAATCCTGCCTCGCTTAGTAGGCGGCAGGCAACCGAGGCGAATTCCCGGAAGTTCTCGCCCGGGGGATTAACCGTGGGTACCTTTATCATTGAGCGAAGAGCATCTACTCCCCAGTCGAAGAACTCGTCCACGAGCCTAGTAACACTGGACAAGCCTAGATACACCCCCATGCACGAAGACTCCTGGACAACGAGAGAGAATGGGCCAGGGATACAGGGGAGAAAGCGCCGCCCATAGGCGCCCAGCTATTAAGTTATCGTAGGCTCCTCTAGATAAACTCTGAGCCGAGCCCTAATAAGAAGCCCTTCATGCCTCCCTTGTCCTAGGAGCCCTCCTCTAGGCTCCCTAGTACTCTCTTCACCGCTTGCTCAGACTCTGCACTGCTTTGCCAGGGATTGGGGAGCCGTGATACTGGATCCTAGGCCGAAGACGCGGCGCGAGGAGCTATATGGCCGTGGCTTCGAGCTAACCACGTTAATCGACGTCGTCATTGGGCAGAAGATACCGATAAC
>JALVHV010000156.1 GCA_027028845.1 Pyrodictiaceae archaeon
GTGCTCCTGGCCCCCAGTTATCTCGGCGACGCTCCTCCTGAGCCTCTCATCCGTAACTGCTATCACGGTCACGGGTTGGAGATTCCACGAGCTAGGAGCCCTCCTAGCAGCCTCCAGTATCCTCTCCAGGTCCTCCTGGGGTACTGGCTCGTCTCCGAACCTCCTTATACTAACGTGCCTCGATATGGTCTCGAGACAGCTAGGCGACAAGGCAGATGTTCCCCGGAATTGCTAGGGAGCTGGGAACTTTATACATTAGCTCCACGAAGCACCTTGGATAAAAGCAACCAGGAGGGTCAGCATCCCCGCTCAGCTCACAGCCCAGTAGAGGGGGCTCGCCCCTTCTAAGCCTCATCACTCTACTATTTGACCTGCCTCCCCAGCCTAGTTCCCTAGAGTATCCCCGTCTAGTCCTTATAGTTGCGCCTATTCTCTAGGTACTGGGCCCCCTGGGATAGGGCTGCAGAGTATCCACCGGGTTCACAGCTATGACCGTATTCCGGGATACTGGTTATCATACCGGGCTTGGGCTAAGCTTCTATAACAGGCTCCGAGACCTTGAGCGCCTAGAGAGCCTTCTGCAGGCTGCGAGAACGCTGATAATCTATGGGCCCCGTGGTGTCGGTAAGAGCGAGCTCACTCGATACTATCTGTTGAGGAGGGCTCCCCGGTTCCTCGGTGTCCTGGTTGACGTGCGTAGGCGTGCTGCTGAGCGCCTCGGAGTCCATGGCTCCCTGGGCGACGTGGCCAGGGCCTTGGACGATATTGTTTCCCGTGTTCTCGGCACCGGTGGCCTCGTCGGGCTCGTGGAGAGCGTTGCCCGTGTTCTTCGAGGGCTCAGCAGTGGCCTCGTGGTTATTGATGAGTTCCACCTACTCTACCGGGACAGAGAGGAAGCCGTTACCGAGCTTGAGCGTGTAGCCGGGTACCTGGCCAAGACCGGGCACGGTCCTCGCCTAGTCCTTACTGTAAGCGAGGGTTTCGTGGCAACCAGTAGGGCTAGGAGGAGACTGATAGGGTACTCGGCGAGGTATATGCTCCTCGAGGGACTCGGCAAGGAGAGCATGGAGGCGCTCTACAACGAGTACCGGGAGCGCTATGGCTGCGGCATAGGCTTCCAGGAATACTGGGGAGTATTCGGTGGTGCCCCGGGCTACCTCGTCGAGGCATGTCCCTTGTCCCGCGAAGAACTCCTAAGAGAGTACATCCCGAGCGTTCTCCGCGACACAGTGGACGATGCGGTAGCGAGGCTTTCGGAGGAGCTATCCAGGGAGCCCCGCGAAGTACTGGGTCTCGTTGCGAAGCTACTAGAGGAGCAAGGCGCCAAGCCCCTCTTTATCCAGGACCCTGTGCTCCAGCGGCTCGCCGAGCAACTAGTGGAGTACAACGTACTCTACCCGTGCAGGGAGGGAGCAGCGGAGAGGTATCTCCCCCAGCTACCCGTCTACGGCGCAGCCATAGTCCTCGCTGCCCGGGGCGGCTACAGCGCCGCCTCCCTAGTACCGCTAAGCATCTTGGAGAAAACACTGGTGGAGAACGAGTGGAGCAATACCAGGTGCTTAGCCCCGGGATAGTCTCCTCTCTACCTCTCTCAGTGCTCGCTGCGCCTCCTCGACTGCGAAGCCTAGGCCTAGCTTCTCAAGGGTCTCTGGCAGTGGTACGCCGTACTCCTCGTGGTAGCCCCTGGCCCGGTAGAACTCTCTTATTGCTTCGCGTAGGTCCTCCCAGCTAAGGGCTGCCTTCTCACCCCTCAATGGGCCCTCGGGGATTGGCTCCATCCATCTCTTCGGGACAGTATCTCCCTCGGGTACTCTCCCGGCTAGCGCAGCGTGTATCCTTGCTAGGGCCTCTGTGCGCCACCCTACGAGGCGTAGCTCCTCTATGCTCTTCTCCATCCCCGTGACCGCTCTGTATATCCTAGTTATTTCCTCGTCCTCGTATGGCACGAAGGCGCACAGCCCCAGACTGTCCAGGAGCGCCTTGTGGTCGCGGTCCTCTAGGAAGCTCCTAACCATCTCCTTTGCCGGGCCCTTGCTCGGCCTCTCGTGCGGCCTTGGCCAGCCGCGTAGGTGGCTAGCTCCTACGTCCGCTGTGGCGTAGCTTACTGCGAAGCCCCTACGCCCACGGGGGTCCCACGCAGCCGATTCTAGGCCCTTGACGTGGACTGCTCTGTCTCCTCCACGGCCAAGTATCTTGGCGGCCTTCTCGACGCCCTCTGCTAGTACCGCGCCTATGCCTCTTCTCTCGGCTATTAGCCTGGCTAGCTGCTTGACTGCCTCGGGTTCGCCGAACCGGGGCTCCACTGTGAGCCCGTCTAGTTCCTCTCTGCTGAGTAGCCCGTCCTCGTAGAGCTCCATTAGCCACGATACTGTCTCGCCGAAGCTGATACTATCCATCCCGAGCCTGTTCACGAGCCACTCTATGTAGATGACCTCATCGGGGTCCAGGACACCTGTAGCGACGCCGAGCATTGCTAGGTTCTCGTACTCCGGCTTCACTATTATATGCTCGTAGCCCTC
>JALVHV010000157.1 GCA_027028845.1 Pyrodictiaceae archaeon
GAGACCGCGCCAAGGGACTCGCCTGCAAAGAGTATGCGTGAGCGCGGATCATAGAGGCTCAGTGTAGCTACACCTCTTACCCTCGAGGGTATGATGCTGATCTCTCCTCCGCCGAGCCTTATGGAGCCAGGCCGAGCTGGGAGCAAGTTAACCTGCCCAGGGTTGGGAAGCAGTGGTGCGAGAAGGGAGCCCCAGTAGGAGGAAGCATGGAGTGTTGCGTGACTGGCTTTCTCGACTAGCTCGTTGAGCGTGACAGCTACGTCTGCCTCTGCAGCCGTGACTACTACGTGGCGCACGTTATCCAGGTCCTGGACAATGTTTCGGAGAGCGCGTATGAACCTAGGCCCGCCGCTTGGATCCACTACGAGTGCCTCGTAGCCGGAGACGACTATGTAGGTATTAGGCATGAGGCCACCGTAATCGGGCTTCGCTACGCCGCCGACCCAGTAGACTCGGTGGTTCTCCTCCACGTAGATTGGCTCGGCCTCGAACAAGTACATCTCAGCGGAGCCAGTAAGGCTCCAAGCCTTGATCCTTACACGGTGCTCGGGGGGTCTTGCTGCAAGCGTTATTGCTCTATGTCCCTCGGCTTTCTCCTCGCCAACCTCTGCGTATATCCCGGTTATCCTGTTCCCCCTAATCACTAGGCGTAAGAGGTAGGAGCCACGGTAATCAGTTACCTCTACGAAGTAGTCGTCAGGGCCTAGTAACGCTATTACGCGCTGAGCGGCTTCGAGCACGGTGTTCCGGACAGGTGTGAAGCTATCATAGTATGCCAGTGTAGCTGTGCTCGGCAATATAGCTGTCAGCGCAGCCAGCTTATTATCCTCGGGTGTTAGCTCGACCACTGGCGAGGAACTCGTTATTTTCTCTGCTAGCTTCTCGGCCACATGCCTTATAATATTATCGACTATTTTTGCCGCGCCGCCTGCGCCACCACCACTCACAACTATGTGGGCGCCCTCACCAGTATCTACAACGTCTATGGCGAGGATAAGCGAGTCCACGCCCCCCTTAGCGACGAGTATCTCGGTTTCATCCGTCTCGTAGAGCTTGTACTCTAGCCTAGCCCTCCTATGCCCCATGAACCTAGCTAGTCTAGGCACTCTGACAACCATGTAGTTCGAGCCCATCTCCTCTATCGGCTCAGCGTCCTTTAACAACTCGACAATATTCACTATCTTCCTCACGCTCTCCGGGTCAAGCGGCACAATAATCTTTGCCGCGCCCTTCTCGATACTCATTGTCGGCTTAAGGCTCATTGCCTACTTTACCTCCTCCCCGAGGGGGATAACTCTGTAGCGAAATCCTAAATAGGTGTGCTTCTCCTGGGCCCGGTAAAGCATACACGGCCCATAAATGGCCCTAATAGCTATAGGGGCTTGCCTTTGTCCCCTATAAGCCAGCTAGAGGGTTACGCCACGACTAGGCTAAAAAACTAAGCCAGATGAGCACAGCGAGGCCCCTGGCATTACTCCCTTATTGCTGGCCTAGGCCCGAGCCCTGCGCCGCCATGATGCCGTATTACTACTCCTTCGTCTCTCTTCTCGTATAGCAACGGGTCCTCTACAGGGTCCCTGGCAAGGAATAGTGGGGAATCGAGATCAACGTACCGTGTAGCGCTACTAGTCACTGCAGCGTGATAAGCCTGGGCTATGCCTAGCCCGGTCTCGGTCATACAGCCCCACATAGCCTCTAGGCCGCTGGCCTCCAGTAAAGCAGCGGCCCTGGCGCCTTGTAGCGGGCCACCAATCTTAGCTATCTTTATATTAACGACGTCAGCAGCCCTCCTTGCAGCGACCCTTGCTACCTCCTCTAGGCCGCGGGCAGACTCGTCAGCCGCCACGGGCGTCTCAACTCTTTCTCTGACGAATGCTAAGTCCTCTAACCTGCTAGCAGGCACTGGTTGCTCAACTAGCTCGAGGCTATCACCCATTAGTTCCTCTAGTCTCCTCACCACGTGCACTGCTTGCTTCGGGCTCCATGCCTGGTTAGCATCAACCCTTATCCTGGCTCGGCCCTCCGCGGCGTAGTAAACAGTCTCGGCAAGCATTATATCGAGGACCGGGTCACCTGTGCCGAGCTTGACTTTGAGCACGCTGAAGCCATTAATGCTTGGCAGGGGTATTGGCGGGTTCTCTGGCGCCTTGTCTCGCTTGCCCACGAGATACTCTATGGACTCTATGAACGCGTCTCGGAGGGCACCGCTACCACGCCTTATCTCCTCTAGGACGTCCTCGCCTGGTATCGAGACCGTGTAATCCGTTACAAGCCTCTCGTGGAGAGCACCGCCAAGAACAGTGTAGGCGGGGACATCTAGTAGCTTTGCAACAGCATCAATTATTGCTGCCTCGAGACCTGCCCGGGCAGCGCTGAACCCCGGGCCCCCGGAGTGGACCACGTGAAGAGCCTTCCCCATATCCTCTGGCAGCCTCAGCCCACTGAGGCGGGGAGCAAGCCCCTCCACATATGCTTTGACGGCCTCTATGTTTTCCCAGGTAACCCTCGGAGCCGG
>JALVHV010000158.1 GCA_027028845.1 Pyrodictiaceae archaeon
TGTTAGAGGAGTTTGTTGTCAGGGAGCCTCTCCGCGGCTCCTTCGTGGATGTCCCGTGGAGCCGTGTGCTCAAGGTAGCTGATATAGTGTTAACCAAGTAGCTCCCGGAGGTGCAGGGTTCCTTGCCTATTACTGTTCATGGTATAGATGATGTAAGAGAGGTTATGGGGGAGATCGTTGAGCGTGTCGAGGGCGTGGTTATCGGGCTTGGCGAGGCTATCCGGCTCATTGCTGTCTCCTTGCTAGCTAATGGCCATGTCTTGTTGGAGGGTGTGCCCGGGGTAGCTAAGACAACTATGGTTAAGGGGTTTGCCCGGCTCCTGGGCCTCCTTGGCCGCGAGGAGGTCATAGAGGGTGTGCCTTTCAGGGGATTCTCTCGTATCCAGTTTACTCCGGATCTCTTGCCAAGCGATATAACTGGTAGCCTCGTGTACAACCCTGCTACTCGTGGCTTTGAGCCGCGCTTTGGGCCAGTATTCGCGTACCTTGTCTTGGCGGACGAGATTAACCGCGCGACTCCTCGTACACAGTCAGCGCTGCTCCAGGCGATGCAGGAGAAGGAGGTAACTATAGGCGATAGGACCTATAGGCTTGAGTACCGTGACCGGGGTAAGTTCTTCCTAGTACTTGCTACCCAGAACCCGGTGGAGCAGGAGGGAACTTATCCCCTGCCAGAGGCACAGCTAGACAGGTTCCTCATGAGGATCCTTATAGGGTATCCTGAGACCCTGGAGGACGAGAAGCGTATACTAAGGCTTCACTCATCTAGGCTCGTTGAGCCCGTTGAGGACCTTGAGCCCATTGTTGAGCCCGGCTGGCTTGTCGCGGCGCAAGAGATTGTTGCTAGCCATGTGGCTGTCTCGGAGGAGGTGTTGGACTATATTGCTCGGTTGCTGAGAGCTACTCGGCCAGAGGTCTTCGAGCCCATAGCGGAGTACCTTGAGCTTGGTGCTAGCCCGAGGGCCGGGATAGCGCTCCTACGAGCTGCCAAGGCGTGGGCCGCGCTGGAGGGAAGGGATAGTGTTGAGCCACGCGACGTTGACGCTATGCTATTCCATGTGCTTAATCACCGCCTCATACCCCGTGTCGAGAAGCTCATAGAGTACGAGGAGAAGACCAGGTATGGTGCCCGGGCTCGCTTGATAAGGGACGCGTTGGAGCTTGTTAGGAAGACAGTGGGGTAGGCCTAGTACCGCGTCACAGCGTGCCTTATCAAGGGATCTGCTAGCGTGTAGTACTCGTCCCTCTTCTCTATGAAGCCGTAGTCTCGTAGCTCTCTTACATAGCGGTTGAACTGTGACCGGTTTAGCTGCTTACCGATGCTCGTCTCGAGGCATCTTTTTAGCTCGGTCCATCTCATGTCTCGTAGCGATAGGCATCTTAGTAGGGATAGGTAGCGTGTACGAGCAGCGACTCGGTTTGCTAGGAAGCGCTCTATCTCGCTCCTAACGATACTTGCTCCCTCCTCAAGAGTCTTCTCAAGAGCCCTCTTATGGTCCCTGTAGACGTAGCTGTAGTACCCGTAGCTCGTTAACCAGCCAGGTATGCCGTCGAGGGAGTCCACCGCCTCCTCTATGTATTGCTGGGGCCACTTCATGCCTAGCTCCTCGAAGCCCCTTGTGAGGAAATCTATTGATGCTTCTCTGCTTAGCCTCCTCATCTCTATCTCGAGGAATGCTCTGCCATAGAGTGGTGCCCCGGGATTGTTCTTCCCGAGTAGCTTGTCTAGTAGGCCTACCTCAGAGCCCGCTAGGACTATCTTGGCGTTATCGATGTAGTCGTATATGTGTGCAAGCATCCGCGTAAACCCAGGCACTATTCTGAAATCCTGTGCCTCGTCGAATACAAGGACTAGTTTCTTACCAGTCCTCTCAGCTACTTCTCCCAGGGCTTCTGCAACCTCTACTAATACGTCGGGGCGGCGCTTCCTAATACCTATTTGTACTCCACTAATGCTTATGCCCTCAACCCTTGATAAAGCAGATGAGAGTACTGCTCCGAGACTGGTTCTAGTCATTAAGTTGTTTAGGCTCCTAGCTAACAAGTCGTAGACCGTGTCGGTGCTGAGTACTGGTATGGAGCGCGCATCTAGCACCAGGTGCAACCCGTTCCCGTGGAGGCTTAGCCCTACGCGTATTAGGGACGACTTACCTATTCTTCTAACACCTTTTACCACTATAAGCCGTGTGAGCTCGTCGCCTAGGCTTCTTAGTAGTGTCTGGAGCTCCTCCTCGTAGTTGTAGAAGTCTCTTGGGTCTTCTTTGACCCCGAGTCTGAATAGCAGGTTACACCCCCTATAACCAGGTTACGCTCCCTGTAACCTAATTAATTTCCTGGTGTAGCTGGCATCTACACCAAGCTATAAATAGTTAGACAGAGACAATACATTCAATGAAGACCATGGTTTGTTCACATTATCCTCTTGCCACGTTTCCGCCGTCGCGGGGGTACGGCTTCGTTGATAGAGTTTCGCAACGTTGTGAAAACATATGGTAGCGGTAGGCGCCGTGTCAC
>JALVHV010000159.1 GCA_027028845.1 Pyrodictiaceae archaeon
TTGTCCATGCCTAGTTGTTTCTTGGCGTACCATACCTGTGCTGGGAAGAGGCTTCTGCGAAGGGCTAGTAGTTGTTTCTTCTCAGCCTCCTCTAGGCTCTCAGCGGTATAGATTCTTTCTGCGTTGTTCCTCTCCATCAGGTCTACTAGTTGTTTCGTTACTCTGTTCCTTGATTCCCTGGTTGTGTCCATTGTTACGAGTAACATGTGGCCCCTGGCTTCTATACTGGTTTGTACGAATTCCCTTGCTATCTTGACTGTCTCGGCGTCGAGGAACTCCATGATGAGTGGTTGCCACGCGTTCTTCTTGATCTCCTTCACTGCTTCCACGAGGTCGCCTAGGTCCTTGAAGAACGCTAGTATTGTGGGTGAGGCCTCGGGCAACGGTGTTATTCGTAGAGTGGCCTCCGTTACTACTGCGAGGGTGCCCTCGCTACCAACTATGAGCCTTACTAGGTCGTATCCCTGCCTACACTTAACGGTTCGGCACCCTATCCTCATAACTGTGCCTTTCTCGTCGGGTAGTACTATTTGGAGCATGAGTACCCAGTCCCTCATCGTCCCGTACTTGGCTCCTCGCATACCCCCGGCTCCGGTGTTTATTGCCCCGCCTATGGTTGCTACCGAGGAGCTGGCTGGGTCCACGGGGAACATGTAGCCGTGCTTGGCAAGGGCTAGGTTAAGCTCATCTATTCTGAGACCGGGCTCAGCGACAGCAGTGGAGTCTAGCAGGCTTACCTCCCTAAGCGAGCGCATCCGCTCAAGGCTAAGAATAACCCCGTCACCAAGGGGGACAGCGGAGCCTGAGAGACTAGTAGAGGAGCCCTGGGGAAAGACTTTGAACTCGTAGCGATACGCTAGCCTAAGAAGCGCTGAGACATCGGAGGCACTCTCAGCGAACACTACTGCCTGGGGGAGCTCGCTTGCCTCAAGCCCGCTCGCCTCCCTCGAGTAGAGCGAGACTATCGCGGGGTCATCGTATACCTTGTCCCTGCCGAGTACACGGATAAGCTTGTCAACAAGGTCTCTGGCCAAGAATGGTCACGCCTTTCAAGACAATTAACCTAATCAGCCTTTATTAGAATTGTGTCTGCTACTGCTCGTACTCGGAGACGGGGAGAAGCCAATTGTCATCCCTTTTCTCCCTGGGTGTCTCGGGGGCTCTAGGTTGCAGTCAACGGGGAGGCCTATCCTGTTCCTTAGTTTTGACCTCGACGTAGACTCGGCGGAGGCCTATAGAAAGGCAGACCCCGTCGCAAGGAGTCGTGGGAGATTCGCGGCGAGACGTGGCCTCGGCAAAGTACTCGATGTGCTTTCTCGGTACAGTGTTAAGACGACCTTCTTTGTGCCCGGATGGGTTGCTGAGAACTACCCGGAGCTAATAGAGAGGATAACCAATGCCGGTCACGAGGTTGCAGGGCACGGGTATATGCATGAGAGGCTTGACGAGCTTGACTGGGAGGCAGAGAACAAGGTATTCCATAAAATGGTCAAAGAGATAGAGAGGAGGACGGGGAAGAAGCCTCTAGGGTTCCGTGCACCCTATTGGAGATGGAGCACGAATACCCTCGGCTTCATAGCGAGTTATGGCATAATGTACGATAGTAGCCTCATGGATGACGAGGAGCCATACATCATAGAGCACCGCGGCAGGAGGATAGTTGAGCTGCCGGTTGATTGGAGGCTTGATGACTGGCCCTATCTCGAGTACTATCGCTCCCTTACACCACGAGAACTCCTAGACATGTGGATAAATGAGCTAGCCTACGCCCTAGAGACACGTGGCTACGTAGCGCTCACTATGCATCCACAGTGTATAGGGCGGGGCTCGAGAATAAAGGTGCTAGAATCAATACTCCGATACGCTCTTGACCACGGCTTTTGGCTGCCACGCGGAACGGAGCTAGCCAAGGCGGTACTTAGATGTAAGGGGTGAGTAGTCAATGGGCCTCGAGGACTTATTCGGTGCTGCACTGAAAAGGGTTGACCCGCTGAGAGGCTTCGAGCTATTAGCGTCTTTATCGAGGCTTCACCGGGTACAGGGCAGCGAGGAAATAGTGGTAGCGGTAGAGCACGTTGCTCATGCTCTCGACGAGCTCGGCATAGAGTACCGCTACGAGAACCTCCGAGGCCCCCTTGGTCTTCACGAGTACTGGGGTTTCTGGGAGCCCCGTGGCTGGACACTCAATAACGCATCACTAGAAGTGTGGGAGAATAATCGCTGGAGAGAAGTGATTAGCACAGATGAGACCCCGCTTGTAGCGATAGCTGGCTCCCCGCCGGGTAGCGCTGAGGGTGTGCTCCGCTTCCGGGAGCCCCCAGTTCTCGCTACTGACTCGTTTAACCAGGCAAAGTACTATATGCTGGAGGAGCAGGGAGCAGAGGCAATAGTTGCCTTTCACCTAGGCCCAGGTATAAGATACTGGGGCCTCTACCCACCACACTTCCGCAGCCCACCAACAACACTAGCTATTAGTGTACCGGGCTCCATCGCGCTAGGCCTAGTAGGTAAGAAGATAAGAGTAAGCGTCGATGCATCTTATGACGCGTTATCGAACACGCCCATACTACGGGCCAGGATAGGCAGTGGCTCAGCGAGCATTGTTCTCGTAGCACATATCTGTCACCCTAGGCCAGGTAGCCATGACAATGCGAGTGGAGTAGCAGTGCTCTTCGAGGCGCTGGCAGCTCTTAGCACGTTCACGAACAGGGTGGAGAATGCGGGGCTACGCATAGAGGCGTTCTTCGTTCCCGAGTGGACCGGGACAGCTGCAGCACATATTCATGGCTTGCTAGACACAAGTACTATTATAGCTGGGCTAAGCGTGGACATGGTTGCAGCAAACCTCGGGGAAACAGGAGGAGCCCTGAGAATAGTGCGTAGCCCGCCACCAATGCTGAACATAGTAGACCCGGTGCTGGACCTAGTGCTATCCGAGAAGGATGGGGACAACTATGCCTCCGTGACACGCTATGAGCCGGGAAGCGATCATGACGTATTATTATCCCTTGGTGCCCCGGCCTCGATGCTCAATGAGTGGCCCGATAAGTATTACCACACGAGCCTAGACACGCCAGACCATATATCGGTCCAGAGAATACGAGCCATAGCAGCAGCAATAGCGTCGTCATTGCTCTACATCACGGATAAGCAGCCCAGCATGCTCATAGATGGTCTACGAGATGCCTCTTACCCATATAGGGCTGAGAGAGTGGAAGAACAGCGTGAACTCCTCAAACAAGGCATAGAGTATACCTATGCCCGTGTAAATGCCTTGATCAAGGGCGAGGAGCCGCCAAGCCCTCCGTGGAGCATAAATATCGAGGTGAGAAGGAGGATGCCGACACTAGGCTACCTATACCTCAGCGGCTACAAAGACCTAGCTACAAGGCTAAGTGAGAAAAGAAAGCTCTATGAATCATTCCTAGTCTACGCCGCCATAGGGGCAGCGACAAAGAGCACAGAGCTAGCCAGCAAGTTCCTCGAGGCAAACGGGCTACAGCTAGGAGAGGATGAGAAGGAGGCGGCAAGAGCTTTCCTAGAAGGACGGGTAAAACCCGCCTAGGCTCTTACACAAACCTCTTTGCCAGGATTCTTTCAGCGAACTCCCTTATGGTCATGAAGGCAGCGCCTCTCTCCCTATGGAAGCGTATAAGTTTCTTAAGATTATTGAGTGCTGGTACCCCGGTTCCGAAGCGGCAGTCGTAGCGTACGGGCTTCCCACGCATATCTATGTATTCCCAGGGGTGAGAGAAGTAAACAGTAGGCCAAGGAAGACGCTTGTGTATTATGCGCTGAAGCCTCCACGGCAAGCGAAGCACCGAGGAAGTAATAGAGGCTGGGACCCGGACAACGCCTTCCTCGAATACCTCTATCCCTCTGCGGAAAGGTGGCTTATAGATAGCTGTCGAGGAGTCGGCATAGTAGCTGAGCTTTCTGAGAAGCTTAACATAGGGCTCTGGCAGCTGGAGATTAGGTGCGCGAAACGACACTACGTCATAGAACTCTCTGAGGACGCGAGTAGCCTTACTAAGCACCCTCTCTGCCTCGTCTAAGCCTATCTTGTCGAAACGCTCATGCCTGTATCCATGAGCTCCGAGCTCGTGTCCAAGATCAACAATTCTCCTAACAAGCCCCGGAAACCTCTCGGCTATATAGCCAGTCGTGAAGAAAGTTGCTCTCACCTTCTCCTCCTCTAAAAGGCCTAATATACGCGGTAGCCCGCGCTCTACTCCCTCGCTGGTATCGAGATAGGGGGGACAATCACGCTCAACATCAAAGCTCAGTATAACTATCTTCTCCATAGCCTCGTCAACCCTAGCCACGCCCTATATAGGAGGAATAGTTGCTCTCTAGGATTAGCGGAGTCTATTACAGTCTTGTACACGTCAAGTATCCAGTAAATCACCTTATCCCACGAAAAATTCTTCGCCACATGGTACGGTGCTTTCTCTCTCATACTAGCATGAAGAGCATCATTCATTGCTAGTAGTGCTATCTTCTCAGCAGCATCCGCATCATCTCTTACTAGGAACCCGGTTACGGAGTCAAGGATAAGATCCTCTATACCACCACCTCTATACCCTATTACAGGGACTCCGCACGCCATAGACTCGAGAGCGGTTATCGAGAATGCCTCGAGCCTTGAAGGGACTATAGTGAGGTCGGCCGCCCAGTAGTAGTTGCGCATCATTCTTTTATCAACAAATCCGTTAAGATAGACTCTTATTAGATCCGAATAGCGTCGGGCCTCGTCCCTAACCTTATCAGCTAATGGGCCGTCGCCTGTTATTACGAGGTACAAGCGCCTTTTCCCGGGACCGAGGAGGCGTGATGCGTTAGCAACTATACGCGGAACCTCGTGTATACGTTTTCGTTCAGTAAAACGACCTGGTGCAAAAACAACGAAGTCAAAAGGCTCGGCTCCTATCATTCGTCGAGCCCTTACCCGTTCCTCGTGGTCGGGAGGCCTCCAAAAACCTACATCTACGGCGTTAGGAATTATGTAGATGGGCTTATTCTTTTTAACAACCTTCTCAGTGTCCTGAGCAACAGCTCTACTGACAGCTATAATGGCGTCTATTCTTTTAAGCGCATACCTTAGTAAGGGTAACCAGACTTCGCGACGTAGGCGCCATTCGAAAAAGGAGTGATTAGTTGCAACTGTTGGTACGTCTCGTATACCTTTTGAAAGATTAGCTATAATTATCCCGAAGGGAGAATATATGCTGTGTACATGAGTTATATCGAACTTCTCCCTCTTGTAGAGCTTGTTTGCTTGATGAATTAGCAAAACGCCTACACTAACATGTTCCTTAGCATTGTATATTTCGCCCTTAAGCCTATGTACGGGGAAAGGAAAATTATCTTCGAATCTAGAAGGGAATTTACGATAATCATGAGTTATTACGTGAGGTTCATGGCCGAGTTTTAAGAGATTATAAGCTAGCTCTTGTATATGAGTCTCAATACCGCCTATTTTTGGGTAGAACCAGTCCGACGCCAACGCGATCTTAAGAGTTTCCATGCTTGCCATCCTCCAGTAAGTGTGGCAACGATACCCCCCGTTAGCGTGGCTATGCCATAAGATATAAGTCTCTCTATAATTGTTATCGCTATCGCCTTATTAGCTGGTGCTCCAAGTGCAACGAGTACAGCTGCTAAGCCCCCTTCCACTATGCCTAGTCCGCCGGGAGTTATAGCAAACAATCCTATAATTAGGTATAGTATGCTTAGTAGCATGAATCTGAAGAAGGGAGCCCTCCAGCCAACAGAAAGACCTATTACATACAATCGGATTATATCAAGTATCCATACAAATGTGCTAAGCATTACAGCTATGATGAGGAGCGTATAGTTTCTCGTCATTTTGCGCAACGAGGCTAGCTCTTCCTGCTCGTTAATCATCATAAACCCTAGTTCCTCGCTCTTCCTTAGTGCATACTCCATGAACTTATCCCAGTACTTAATGCCTACGATTATTCCTATCACTGGAAGCATAACGGCAGCGACTATGTATACGTTGACGCTATGGGATATAAGGGCGGCGTAGAGGGCTATGAGGGCAAGGGCTGTGACGGGGAAGGCCTCGCTTAGCCTTTCAAAAGCGATCGCGGTAACTATGTTGGCTAAAGAGGCCTTTGTCTTTGCATAAACATATGCAGCACGAGCAACCTCTCCTCCTGTCTTGGCACTTGGTGTAAGATTATTAACAGTGACGGTGAGGAGATGAGCGGCTATTGCGTCAAAGATACTAATTTCTATACCAATGTGTTTTAGAACGATCTTTAATCTTAAAGCATAAAGCAAAACTGATAGAAAGTAAACACCTAGGGCTATTAAGAAGTATGATATCTTAGCAGTACTAATCGCAGCAAGGCCCTCTGCAAGGTACCTTGCTAGTTGCAGATCTCCTCACCGTGCCTAGTAGCCTAAGAGTCTTCGATGAAAGAGGGCATGATGTTATACATGGCCTGGCTTTAGTTGAGCTTGGTAGCTAGCAATAAAACATGGCCTTGGCTAAGGTATGTAAAAGACCTATATGTGGACTAGAACTTTATAAACACGGTTGTTGGGACATCGTCTACGAGTATAACATCGAGTTTAGCCTCAAGTCCTATCTCGGCAAGCTGTTCAACACCTTTCCTAGCGGCTTGGAGCTTTGCTATCTTCCTGTTTATTGTCTCGGCTAGGTCCTCTAAGTAGCGGAGCTCAACCGATGGTGACGGATTAATAACGAGTTCAAGCGATTCTCCCAGCTTTACAATCTCTGGCCTGCTTTCTGCACTACTCTCTCCGGCTCCTTGCTTGCTTAGCCTTAATAGTAGTTCTCGAATCCTTTTATCCAGTTCACTTTTTGCCCTAAGCTCTTCGATGACTCTAAGAAGATCACCTAGTGTCTTCCTAAGATCCGTTAGCTGTGCATCAATAAATCGGAGCAGTTCCTGCGCTGAAGAGAACTCTCGTATCCCGGTGCCCAAGTCCTAAGCCCCTCTTAGCCTCCTAGAGAGAGGGTTTTCTCGGTCGTATTTAATAGTAGCTTGAAGACTAGGAAATATAAGATTTGTTTGAAGGCTAGAACTCCTCTTCTGATAAGCGCTCCAGGACTCGCTTGAAATACGCTCGCGTCACTATTACTAAGAGTATGCCTACTATTATTATCGTAATTGGTATTATGTAGCCTCGTATAATCGTGGCTAGTGTTGGCTTAAGTGTTACGACGTCGCTTGCGGATGCATGAATGCTTAGTGTATAGCACTTAGTTACGTATCCCGGTCTAGACACACATATATGGTATGTTCCATAGGGCAATGTTATACTGATAGCGCCTTTCTCGTTTGCTGTATATTTTAGGTGCAAGATATTATCCATACCATTTATGACAACTACTGCTCCTGCTAATGTCTTCCCACGGGTACTGAGTATGGTTAGTTCATACTTGAATGGTGTCCTTATTATCTTTAGTACTAATGGCTTGCTCTGAGGCTTAACGTTCTTCTTTAACGGCTTGTATACGCCGTGTTCTGAATCTATACTGATAGTTGAGCCATTAAGTAGCAGTGGCACTGTTAGTGTTTTTGGTTTACCCCTAGGTAACGAGGCTACAGTTTTCCCGTCGAGGGTTATGGTTATATTATCGAGTATGACTCCTCCCCTGGATAATGGATCTATAATAGTCATGTTTGCGAGCTTTCGTAGCCTCTCTACCTTTATGCTAATAACTTGGTTCTCTGCTCCCGTTACCTCGCTACAGTAGGTTGCTGGCTTGTATAATTTGAAACCTAGGTACTCGGCTAATGGGATTACATGGAAGCAATAGTATCCCATTGGCAGGAACAGCTCATATATAGTTGTGGTTGAATTAACTGTTTTAAGCAGTGTTGTTGAGTTCGCAGGATACACCTCTAATACGTGCCTAAGAGGCTTATTTGACGGCGCCACTATATGGATTGTTACTGGGTGCTCAAGTTGCTGCAAAGTTATACTATACAAAATTGACACTGACTCTGTTCCGATGTATATAGGTTTTCTTATATCTTTAAAGAACTTGCCATATCCTGGCGCTGGAATGTCTCTTATTTCTATTGTTGCGGCCCCACGGTATAGTGTTGTAAAGCTAATATCGATGGGTGCCTTTGAGGGAGCCATTACCATGTAGTTGAAGAGGACCTTCCCATTGGCGTGGACAGTTATGTTAAGCTTGTCAAGCACTTGAGTGTTCTTTGCAGCCTTGTTGAGCTTCGGTATTAATCTTATTGTTACAATAACGGGCTTCCTACTTATAGATATTTTCATGAATGTATCTTTTGTGACACTTATGTTAGCTTGCTTTGGCTCGTAAAGAGTGCCCTTTGGATCAATTATCCTTACCAGGTACGTTCCTGGTACTAGGTCCTTTATCACAATTGAATCTGCTTTTGCTGGGTACATTACTCTTCTAGTGCTATTTCTCTTAGTATCTACAAGTATTACTTCAAGGTCATGTAGAGGGGGAGTGTTGGAGTACTTGTCAATAATTGAGAGCACTATTTTATGGTGGACATACGGTAATGTAATGTTTATGTCATCGTATTTTATTTCCGCGTTACTGCAGTTTATGTGAACTAATTTTGTTCTATACAGTTCCCTATTTAGAGGTATTATAAGCGCGTTTACCGAGCCATAGCTTATACAAGGTATCCTTGCTTCCCCGCTAGAGGTTGTAGTCTTTGTGCTAAGTAGTGTAACATTATGATAGGTTAGGTTCGCCTCAACTGTGTAGTCTTTTATTATCTCGCCATCCGGGTTGTACACGATGATATTCACGTACCCAACTATGTAATCGTAAATGTTCTTAATATGTATTAGTCTTTGTATGGCCTTGTTCATGTTAGTGATAATTGTTAAGCCTTTTGGCGATGAAATAGCTACGTAGAGCACGGGCCTTGCGGAGATATATCCTATCTGTGCTCCTTCAAGTGGTATCCACGGGGTATTGTAGCTAGAGAGAGTCAGTATAGTTGGAGGCTGGGATTCTTTTATAAATGCGAGTTGGATTTTGCTGCTTTTACTTATTGATAGCACTAAGTAGCCGTTATCATATTTTGTAATTGATATGGAGTTTATAGTGCTTTGAAGGGGAAGGCTCCAAGCTAAGTCATATGTATTGTTCTTCATAATTGCTATGTATATCTTGTTTTGCGAGGAAAATGCAGCTACTTTGTAGTCTTTGCTGAATATGAGTTGTGTTGCTTCTACTCCGTCATAGAATCGCCATAAATTAGTTAATGGTTTTAATGTATCCGTGTCATATACCAGTACTGCTACGAACTTGTCGCGGGTAAATATCTTGGAGTTTGCTCCACTAACCCATATATAGAGATGATTGTTCGTCATGTATGCAGCTAGTAAGTTTATGTTTCCTAGTTTCTGCGAACCCGACTCCGGTAATACTATCTCCTTCGGCGGGAATCCGGGCCCTATGAGAACAAGGTATCGTGCCTCAAGCGGCTCGGGACAAGCCGTTATACTAGTATTTGAAAACACTATTGGGCCTAAGCTTAGAAACGTGTTTGCCTCAGCCTTTACTTGTATCGTCGGGCCCTCTATGCAAACGGTGCCTTGTTTAAGAAATAGTGATAAATTATACGAGCCAGGCAAGAGTAGTAAAGCAGCTGTGCCATTAATTATTTGCGCAAAAGGCGTTGTTATGGATTTTTCCCTTATTAGGCCTATAAGTTGTCCGTTCCCAATCAATGTACCATTATTCCATAATAATAGGACTTGTGCCCTAACATTATACGCTGCTGCTTCCTCTGCAACATTTATATAGCTGTAATTAAGCCCATCCCGGTATATTGGTAGGATATCAAATATGCGTCGTCCCTCCCTTTTATCTTTAAGAAGATTTCCTACTAGGATTCTTTCTTCGAACCAGCCATTTTCGTTGTATTTTACTGCAATAAGGGCCTTATCTGTTAGAATGATAAATGATTTTTCCCCTATGGGATATATTCTTAGAGGCTTTCCGCGTAGAGCGAACTGGATTTGTTTACCTGAGGCAAAGTCATATATTAGTATGGTTTCTCCGTAAACTATGCCTATCGATGACGGAGTTGACTTATCATCTACAGCTATGCAACACGGCTTAGAAGGCACGGAGATATTTATGAGGGTGTGCACACTTGGAGGAATAGTAGCATTTATCTCTACTAAGGCTACGTAGTTTTTCCCGTTTTTGTCTATGCCTAGAAGATAAGTGTTATTTGCCAGTTTCTCAAACATGTAAATGTCGCCAATATTAACCGTGAGCCCGAATGGTTTGTCAAGCGTGCTCACACTAGCGCTTGTGGCGAGGGAATAGGCGGAGATAACTAATATTGCTAAAGCGAGAGCTAAAGCGAGGCTAATTGTATAGCGTGTCTTCATTCCCTGGCCCTCAGCAGAACTCATTCTCCTTGGATTATGGGCTTTGCTGCTGAAAAGTTTTAAAGATTATTGGACATGCAGTACTTAGCATCGGAGGAACGAGGAAACTCTAAAGGATGAAAAGAATAAACAATGTTCATTATTTATCGCGTCGATGCTTAGTGTCCCCGGCCTATGAGATGGCGAGAAGAAATCTGTAAGGGGTTTGTTCGTGGTTAAGCTTCCATCAATAAGAATAAAGGGTATAAGCCTACGCGGGAGGCGGGCGAGGAAAACAAAGGAGAGTATAGAGGGCGAAGTACCTCCGATCGAGGAGCGTAAGGCAATAGTCTTTAAGAGCTATAGGGACTTTAAAGAGGTAGAGTCATATCCTCTCTACGAGCCTTGGGCCTATGCTCGTATACTACAACACAAGGTTACAGGCGAAATTCTCTACTATATAGACGAGATTCCACTGACACCCCGCGAGAAACAAACCTATAAGCAGATAATGGATATACTTTATTGGGAACTGGAGCCTCCTCCTTCCGATAAAGAGGTTATACCGTACTTTACGGCACAAGCTAAGCGAATAGTAAAGACCTTCCAGATAAGGATGGGACGGACACCTGGTATCTCCTGGGGCAAGATACTGTATTATGTGCTTAGAGACTCTGTCGGCTTCGGCCCTATAGACCCGTTAATGAGGGATCCGTTCGTCGAGGATATATCGTGTAGTGGAGTTCGTAAACCAGTATATGTCTGGCATACCCGGTACGAGTACATACCCACATCCCTAGTGTTCCAAGACGAGGACGAGCTTGACAATCTAGTCGTTAAGCTCGCTCATATGGCGGGAAAGCATATCTCGGTAGCATTTCCAGTTGTAGATGCAATACTACCTGGTGGTCATCGCCTCGCTGCTACTTATCGGCGCGAGGTATCTACTAGCGGCTCGAGCTTTACTATTAGAAAGTTCCGTGAGGAGCCTTTAACAATAGTTGATTTACTCGATTTCGGCACTCTTAGTCCGCGATTAGCAGCTTATTACTGGCTTCTTATGGAGCATAAGCGCCCCGGCATGGTTATGGGCGTAACTGGTTCCGGTAAAACAACTACACTTAATGCGCTACTAACAATGCTTAAGCCGTCGGTTAAGGTAGTGACCATAGAGGATACTCCGGAGCTTCGTCTCCCCTTGGAGAACTGGGTGCAGCTTACGCCTAGAATGAGCTATGGGCTTAGTGGTGAACGTATTGGAGAGATCACGTTGTTCGATCTTGTCAAGATAAGTCTGCGCTATAGACCGGATATAATAGTGGTTGGCGAGGTCCGTGGCGAGGAAGCATATGTGTTGTTCCAAGCAATGGCTACGGGACATGGAGGTATGACGACTCTGCACGCTGAAAACATTGATGCAGCGGTGAAGAGGCTTACAAGCCCGCCAATGAATATACCAAAGGGCTATATTCCGCTCATGAATTTCGCGGCACTAATACGACGCGTAGAGATAGTTGATAGGCGTACAGGTAGAAGTATTGTGACTCGTAGAATAACCAATACATGGGAAATAGCTGACTATGATAACTATATAGAAATTCATAAGTGGAACCCTAGAACAGACGAACACGAAATAAACTTGAAGGCTAGTAAGCTACTTGAACTTATTACAGAGCTAAGAGGCTGGGACATGGACAAGATAATAGAGGAGCTTGACAGAAGAACAATTATCATGGAATGGATGAAGCTTAAGCGCCTAAGAAGCTATAAGGAAGTAGCGCAAATTATTCGGGAGTACTACTTGGATCCCGAAAGGATTTACCAAAAAGTTGTATCAGAGCTCAAGCTAAGGCCAGTATAACAGTTCATCCCCAAGTCAGTAGTGGTGAATTCTGTTGGCACTATTAAGCAACAAGAAATCTAACGCGCGTAACCTATCGCCATCATTGATTATAGACAGTCTCGCAATCCTGTTATTCAGGAGAAGAGCCGAGCAATTAGTAAGGAAATTCCGGCTTGACGAGAGCATCGAAAGAGCCGGAATGAATATTCATCCAGTTCTATATGTTTCGCGTCTCCTCTTCATTATGATGCTCGTAGGCTTGATTTTCGGTATAATCTCTATTATTGTGGTCGTTGTGTCCTCTTCGATGATTATCAAGGTTCTCGCAATTCTTGCTACACTACTTGCTCCTCTTATCGTATTTGGTATTGGCATATCTTATCCAAGTGCTAAGGCGTCTTCGCGTGCCAACGCTGTTGATAACGAGTTCCCGTTCTTCGCTGCATATATGACTGCTATGGCTTATGCAGGCGTGGCTCCGGAGAAAGTCATAGAGAGGCTTGCAGAGCTTCGTGTGTTCAAAGCACTACGTGAGGAAGCGCTTCGTATTCTTCGTGACGTCAAGATATTTGGTAAGGATATATTATCGGCGCTGGAGAGAAACGCTGCTTCACATCCTTCACGGATGTATCGTGACTTCATGCTTGGATATCTTACAACGATTAGGACTGGTGGCGATATTCGGCACTTTCTCGAGATTAGGACACAGGAGCTTTTCCAGGCGAGAATGGAGGACTTACGTAGTAGGGCTGAGAGAGTAGGACTAGTGGTCGAAGCATACGCGGCTGTAGCGGTGCTTGGCACGCTCTCCTTTTACATATTCTTCGTGGTTAGCGGTATAATAGGTGGTGGAGGCTTTGCCGGCATTAATGGTATATTATTGTACACCTTTATCGTTTTACCAGCACTGACTGCTGCAATAATATCTATGCTTGATAGCCTCATACCGGGCCAAGAACGTATACGCGAGCCCTATGCATACTTATTAATATCAGCCACGGCGGGCTTCATAACTATAGGAGTGCTTCTCAGCCTTACCGGTGCATTATCAGCAGTTATGAGTGGGAAAATAACCCAGAGCACTGTCATAGAGTTGTCAACTATTATTGGACTAGGCCTTTTCATAGTATCAGTCATACCGGGCTTAGTTTTCCTTCAGCGCGTTAGAAGGGAGCGAGCAGTTGTAAGAGCAGTAGCCTCGTTCTTTCGCGATCTCTCAGAGATTAGGAGAACTGGGCTCAGCCCCGAGAAAAGCCTAATTGTTTTATCAAGACGTAACTATGGACGATTAACCGATATAATCAAGAAGATAGCTGGAGCAGTATCGGTCGGCCTACACATTGAGCGAGCAGCTCGCAGAGCGCTTCGTGGCTATACTAATTGGATCCTCAGAGTCAGTATGAGGTTCCTTGTTGACGCAATAGATGTTGGCGGTGGCTCGGCCACAACGATTGATGCTATTGCGAGGTTCATTACGAGCCTCATAGATATACAGGAATCGCTAAGAAGAAGGCTGCGCCCCTACATAGTTATGCCCTATTTTGGGGCCGTGCTCGTAGCAGTCTCGAGCGTACTGACTCTGTTAATGCTATCTCAGTCACTTAGCAGTATAGGTGTAGGAGGAGCAGCACTTCATACACGTATATCGGCTCAGACAATTAACGAGCTACTATTGATAGCATCTATAGGTTCAATAGTGAATGCATGGCTTAGTGGCATAGTTGCAGGGAAGATACAGGATCAGAGCGTTGCATCGGGATTCCTACATGCATCACTGCTAACAATACTTACACTAGTATCGCTTATATTGTCGATAAAAGCTGCCCCAAGCTTTGTCGGCTCAGCGTCGCCGCCTTAGACTCTCTTCTTTCTTTCCTAGATACTCGAGGAGTGAACGCGAATGTTTGCTTTGTTTCTCCTTCCTTGCCTCCTTATGGAGCTTTACTGGGTCTATTTGCTTGTACTCTAGACCGAGGCTGTTTAGGAGAATAAGTGCATCCTTCGTTATGGACGGTGCAACGAGTATGCCCCGGATAGGCGCCTCAGGGTTAGCTTTTCGGAGCTCCTCTACGTAGCTATAGAGCTGTTTAACCGCATCCTCGTTTGCTGTGATACGTTTCACCTCAATAACGACATAGTTGTTGCTCCTGTCCCTTGCCAGGATATCTACGTATCCTTCGCCTACTCTTCGCTCACGCGAAATAATCTGAAGCCCTTGCTCAACCACCTCGGGGTGCCGAGCTATGTAATCAGATATCTCGGCCTCGTCCATGTACTCTATAAACTCGGCTTTATCGGTAAGCCCCTTAGCCCTAACAAGGAGGTATACTTGCTCTAGCCTAATTACTAGTATCTCCTTAGGCCTTCGTCTCACGCTTCGCAACACCACGGCATCTTTCAAAACATCTACGTTAATGACATGACTCTCTGGCTGCCAGTTTACGGGAGAATATCCCATAGGTCTATGCACGAGTACAGCTCCGTCAGGCTTTACTATTATGAGGCGATCACCTGGACCGAGCTTACTCGCCCCTCTTCCTTCGTATTCTACGCTACACCTTGCCAGCATGATCATGAAGTCCTTCTGTGCAACGCCTTGCGCTATCTCTCTAGCTGCTTCATCGATGCCGGGGTTATGGAGCACAAGCGTATGTGGCTTCTCACTCATCGTAACAACCCTATTTGCTTACCAAGCATCTCCAGGATCTTTCTTGCCTAATTTGTCCAAACCCTATTTACGCTATTACCTCGGGTAATGCTTCTCAACGGGTACTCGGTGCCTACCTAGTAGAGCCTAAGGCGGTTGATAAGGTCTTGCCCAAGGCCACAATAATAGATCTCAGGCTTTATCCATTCCTCGCGGATCCCGAGGAAATAGCTACTCGTAAGTATGGCCTCCTTCCTCACCAGGTCATAAAGCTAAAGCCAAGTATAGTTGAGAATGCATTAAAACGCATGGAAAGCGTTATCAGTAAGGGCAGAGTACCTAAACCGGCCTCAAGCGTTGAGGAAGAGGTCCTCTCATATTATCTCGCGTCACTGGCCTCGTCCCTGATCGGTGATAAATGGCTTATTTCACGCCTTGCTCTCAGCGAAGCAGAGCGTGCATACAGCTTCATGAGGGATGAACCAGATGAGGTTATCGCGGCTATAGCCAGACATGTGGGGCTACGCAGTCTTGTTTATAGAAAGGCACTATATCGCGAACCTGTTGCCATTGTTCGCGGCGTTGTTGTTTACAATGTGTTTGATTTCTCCATGGCCCTTGTAGAATATGTTCAAGCCGCAAAAAGACTCCTAGGAGACCCGGCATGGAAACCAATAAACATGCCGGTTCTGAGAGGACTTATATATTTAAAGAGAGATCAAGTTCTAAGAATAGTTAAAGAAGTATTAACAATATTTATTGAAAAGCAGATAAGTACCTTATCTAACGAGGTATCCCAGGAGTTGAGTGAGCAGCTCAATAAGTTAATAGAGAGAGTAAGGAAAGTCCTATCAGAGTCACGTAGGCCAAGGTTTACCAGTAGAGGAAAAGCAATCATACCTAAGGGAGTCATAGTAGAGGAAGCATTCCCTCCCTGTATAGCGGATTTAGTTGAACGGGCTAGAAGAGGAGAGAACCTTAGCCATCACGAGCGATTCGCGTTGGCAACTTTTATGCTAAATATAGGTGCAGAGATCGACAGTGTTGTAGACTTGTTTAGAAACATGCCGGATTTTAACGAGAAAATAACGCGTTATCAAGTCGAGCACCTAGCAGGACTACGCGGCTCTGGGAAGAAATATCTTGTATACAGCTGTGAAAAAATGAAAACACTTGGTATTTGTAAAGCTGATTGTGGTACACGTAGTCCCTTGCAAGCCTATTATCGTAACTTAAGGAAAATGGCACGAAAGGAGAAAACTAGTGCTGAAACTGTTTAGATAACCTAAGTTTAGAAATTTGTGATATATTTTTGTATAAGATTTTGTTCAATGTGTAAGGATACGTTTAGTAGATAATAGTAACTTATTAATAAATGCTTAAAATCTGGAGCTTCTATGCTTCTAGTTATATAATATACTAAGTGAGGGCTAAGAGTTTCAGTAATAGGGAGGGGTGAGACCTTATGGCTCTTAGGTCAGAGCTTGACGAGATAGACATGGCTATTCTCAAGGCAATGAAGGAGCTAGGAAAACCAGCAAGGCCCAAGGAGATAGCAGCTAAAGCTGGTCTTGATGCTAGAAGGGTTGCTGCAAAGATGAGGAAGCTTAGACGGCTTGGTCTCGTAGAGAAGGTTGAGGAGGGAGTCTATAAGCTTACCGAGGAAGGCGAGAAAACAGCCGAGGGCTAGATAAAATACCCTGTTCGTCTATTTAAACACTACATTATTTTTGATTAGTTTTTAATTAGTCGCTAGCAATTGTTGTTTATCCTTATCGTGTTATAGGCGCATTACTTTTAAGAATAGGGGCTAGAAGCGCCTTTTACTCCCGGGTGCTGTGCTTGGCAGAGCGCGCCGGGAGAGAATATACAGCATTCGTGCCAGAGGATCTCTATAAGAGAATTGTACGAGAGATACGTAGGGAGAAATACTTGACACCATATATTCTTGCAGAGAAGTATAGCATGACGCTGAGCCTAGCCAAGCGAGTCTTAAGGCGATTAGAGGCTGAGGGGCTGGTAGAACTCTATTCGCCCAATAGGAGAGCATCTATCTACTTAGTAAAGGCGAAGAAGAAGTAAAGCAGTTACTTAGAAGACATTTTTGTTATTATGTATCTTGAGAGATTAATAACAATATCTTCTCGCTTAAAGTTACAAACCATTGTGCTTAGTATTAATGGTTTTGTACAATAGTATGGAAAAGGGTTTTAGCAGTGATTAAGCCTAAGAAAAGTATGACAAGTTACGATGTAGTTGCAGTGATAAGCGAGATTAATGCTAGAATAAAGGGCAGCCGTTTACACAATATATATGCTTATGAGAATGGTTTCTTGTTCCGATTCAAATCAGCGGGCATTGACGCGAGACTAATAGTTGTGCCGGGTGAGAGACTCCATTTCACTAAGTATGATGTATCTGAGAAAGGTATGCCGCCTCCATTCGTTATGGGACTGCGTAAGTATCTACGTGGCGCTGTCTTCGAGCATGCGGAACAACTAGGTTTTGATAGGATAGCTAGGATGAAGTTTCGGCATCGCGGCGAAGTGTTCAGCGTTGTAGTTGAGTTGCTGCCTCGCGGAATACTTGCGCTTCTAGATGCCGAGGATACTATAATACAGACTAGTTCAACTATGAAGCTACGTGATCGCGAAATTAGGCGCGGCTCCAAATATGTGACGCCGCCTGGTAGAAGTGTTCATCCTCTAGACCTAGAGGAGGCTACGTTATCAAAGATTCTTGGCAGTAGTGGATGTGACCCGGTTAGGAGTATCGTGAGAGAACTTGGGTATCCAGGCGAAGCCGTAGAGGAAGCTCTCCTACGCATAGGTATCGAGCCAGGCTCTGCTACTTGTGAACAGCTCATAAATCGAATCCGTGATATCGTAGATGCATTTAGGCAGCTATATCGTGAAAGCCTAGAAGCCCGCGGCTATATCGTTCTCGGCAACGAGCCGTTGACAGTGACTCCGTTTAATCCTATTGGGCTTCGGCAAGGCTATGGCTTCTCTGTTAGGGAGTTTGGAAGCTTTAGTGAAGCTCTTGACGAGTACTTCATTGAGGCAGTCCGCGGCGAGGAGGAAAATAAGAGAGCAGCACTGATAGCGGCTGAGCGGGCAAAGCTCCTTGCATCAATGGAGCAGGCCAAGCGAAATCTCAGTCAGCTTTTCGAGAAGGTCTCAGTTCTTGAGAAGAGAGCGCAGATGATAGCAGAGAATATCCAGCTTGTCTACGAGGCGCTTGAGTGTGCTAATCGTGTACGCAGACAAAGCGGGTGGGACTATATAGCTGGCAACTGCCCGGGAGTTGTTGACGTGAAGCCCTCTGAGGGTAAAATAGTCCTAAGCATTGGCGGCGAACTAGTAGACATCGATATCCGGAAAGATCCTAGCCAATTAATAGTAGATCTCTATAAGCGCATAGGAGAGCTAAGAGCGAAGATCGAGAGAGGCACAAAGGCTCTCAGAGAACTTGAGGAGAAGCTAAGAAACCTGGAGAAGGAACAGGAGAAGGTAAGGACTAGGGCTAGGGCGAGGATTAGGCGCCGTGAATGGTACGAGAAGTATCATTGGCTAGTTACGAGCCATGGTTATTTGGCCATAGGTGGTAGGGACGCGGATCAGAACGAATCGATTGTTAAGAGGTACTTGACGAGTAAGCGGATATTCATGCACGCCGATATACGTGGTGCTCCCGCAGTGGTATTATTTAATGAGGGAGAGGAGCCCCCAGAGACCGATCTAAGGGAAGCGGCTCTCCTTACAGCTGCTTACTCCAAGGCGTGGAAGACTGGTATTGGGAGCGTAGATGTGTACTGGGTGTGGGGTAGTCAGGTGTCAAAGTCTCCTCCGCCCGGTGAGTATATAACTAAGGGAGCGTTCATGGTTTATGGTAAACGTAACTATATCAGGGGAATAGAGCTACGCCTTGCAATAGGTATAGGCGTGGAAGACGAAGCCCCTATCGTCATTGTTGGCCCCGAGGAACTGGTTCGCCGCCGCTCAGTGGTCTACGCTGTACTTGTCCCGGGAGACGAGGATCCCTCTCTTCTTGCTAAACGGATAAAGAGACTAGCCCATAGCAGGGCCGCGGAGAGCTACGCAGAGATAATTAGTGCTCTAAGCGTTGAGGACATACGCGAGAAAATCCCAGGCCGTTCAAGGCTACTAGGACTCCAGAGAGGCGATGCTATTGAGCACCCGAGACCCATTAAGCACGTATATGGAGAAGAGGCTTAGAAGAGCAAGACTCGCATTATTACGCACGCTCGTAGGCCTAGTTCTCGGCATGATAGCGGGACTGTATGGAGGCACCATGTGCTGGCTAGCTCCCATCGTGTACCTAGTAACCTATGTCGCATCAGTCTATATAGGGCCTTGGAGCAAGTACCTAGGCCCCAAAGAGAACTACACAGCAGGTATACTCAGTAGCCCTGCAGCGCTCCTCCTCGGCTACTTTCTAGGCTCAGTTATCTAGTCCCGCGTGATTCGCGGTACTCCTCGTAGCCTAGCCCCCGAGCAAGTAGCTCCTTAACCTCATCCGATATCAAGGGCTCGCCATTGACTAGTGGATAAGAGAAGGGCAGCTCTATCTCCACTTCAATCCCCCCAATGTCGACATATAAGTGTGGTCTATGTACAAGAGGTATTTTTTCGAGAGGTGTGCCTTCCGCAACTCTTAGTGTGACATAGACGGCTCCATCAATACTCAGCTGGTGTGGACCAAGGCTACGTGCTAGCATGTTCTTCGCTCTCTGTGTAAGGAGTCGTCGTGTCCTGCCCCGTGGCGGGTTATCGCCAAGTATACCGCCGATCACTAGTGCCTCCGCATTCGCTGCCTCTTGGGGCTCGAGGAGTTTCTCGGCAAGCGGGTCAAGAATAATCACTTTCCCGGGGTCATTGTATAGTATTCCTTGCAACTCGGTGACCGATTCCAAGAAGCAGGGGCAGAGGCTTTCCTCTCTCGCATTGGCTAAGAATTCTCCTAGATTTGTGAAAACTAGCCTCTCGCCAGCTAATCGTTTAGCATGTCTGTACTCAGCCCGTATCCATAGAGAAAAGTGGTCCTCAAGATGCTCTATTATTATCAGGGGGGTCTTTCTCCCATAAGAGTTTACGCTGCGCTTCAAGAAGCTCAACCGGGAGCCCCATGAACTCTGCCGCTGATAAGACCCGGGTATTAATTCTCCTAAGCTGGTCTAAGTAACTAGGATACTCGAGATCTCGTGCAAAGTGGTGATCCGCCACGAGTACATCAGCTATTTCTGCTAATAGAGATAAATTATTCAGGCCTTGCCTAACCTGTTCTTCTTCGACCTTAAGCCCCGCGAAATATGTTGGCGGTCCACTAATGATTAAGATCGTTGGCCGCCACTCAGCTATGATCTCTAGTGCTTTGCGAGAAATAGGCCCCTGGACATCAGAGGCATGAACTATTCGCTCCCCGCAACACTCTATAAGGACCATGGCTATGTAGCCGAGCTTTGAGCCATTGGGTCCGTGCGGGACAGGAGGAGACCCCCTTATTACAAGTCCCTTATCGATCTCGTATACATTGTTATCAAGAATATGTATATCTTTTGCAACGCTCTCAACGCCCATCTTCTTTAGAAGACGATGAGCCCTTATCCTCTGGCTAACGTTTATGCTGCGGCGTGGATCCTTTATCAATAGAATCTTGTTCTTGTAGTACTCGGCTTCATCCTCATGATATAAATAGTGATCATAGTGGTAATGGGTTATAATGATTATATCGGTATCTACTAGCTCTCTGTATATCAGTTCCTTCTTCTCCTCGAGTCTCTCGAGCTCTCGTGGATGAGGAGGCAGCCCATATCGGCGAGGCGCATAGCTTACACCCGGATCAATAGCTATTTTCACGCCGCCAGCCTCAACTATGGTAGCCATGGAGCGTACTCCCATGCTATCAGCTGCTAGTATTCTGACCCTTACCTCGGTCAATAATGACCACC
>JALVHV010000160.1 GCA_027028845.1 Pyrodictiaceae archaeon
AGCCTTGCTATTCTCTGCGAGATATCCGGTGGAGGCGACTGCAGCGCCTTCAGTACAAGGCCTAGGTCTGCTCCCTCATCGATTATGTCTGCTGCAACTCTTAGTACACGGGGAGTTGATAGAAGAAAATGCCTCGTATCATACACTATTCCCGCAAGAAGCATCTCTAGCTCCTTCTTCTCTAGCTTTTCACCCAGCCCTTCCCTAATCAGTAGGTAGACGAGCTCGCACGTAGAGCGGGCACCCGGGTCATAGATCGCTAGCTCAGCGTCAGCAACAATGCTATTGGAGCCGTGGTGGTCAATAACTATCTTCGTGACCTCTTTCGCGAAACTAGCTAGACGGCCAAGCTGTTCATAGGAAGCTGTATCAACTATAATAGCTAGCGCCGATTCCCTTGGTGCTTCGTCTTCTAGCTCGCCAGGCTCTATGCCTAGGAGCTCCCTAGTAATCCTCTTAGATACCTGGTTCATTCCTTCCGGGAGCAATAGTCTTGCATCAAAGCCTCTCCTCCGAAGAACATTGCGCACCACGTAGGCTGCGCCAACTGCATCAGGGTCAGCATTACGATGAGCGGTCACGACTATGGGGGTACCAGCTTCCTCTACGAACTCAATTAGTCTCTTCGCCGCTTCTCTTAGCTCCTCTTTCTCTGAGTCTTTTCGCAAGCCATGTCACCGCTTCATTTATTGCCTCTGCTATTATCTCGTCATAGGATAGAGGGGCTATAACGCGCCCAGTTGCCTTAACATCAACCGCTAGGTCGAGTTCCCTTCCCTGCTTTTTTAGATCAGCGGTAATGATTATCTCTAGCTCGTCGAGTCTCCTCTTTACACGGTTCTCGATCTCTCTTCGTATATGTTTCTCGAGCTCGACTAGTATTTCTTCAAGCTCGTCCTCGCTGAGAGGGCTATGCTCAAGCCCAACACTAATAGTCTTTGGCAAAGCCTAGGTATCCCCCGTAAGGAGTACGGAATCCGACTATGTATTGTCTGTATGTAAAAACAGGAGGAACAAGGCTCTCCTAAGCGCTGCACCGGGGACAAGAAATAAGTAAATGCCTTGGCCACTTGCTGTTCTTAGCCTGCCCCCTGCTTACCTAGTGTCGTCTTTGTCTGGAGCTCCCGGATCTCCTTGGCTAGCTGGTCTAGTTGTTTCTTAATCTCCTCTTCTTGTTTCTTAAGCTTCTGGAGCCTTATCTCGAGTATCTCGAGCTTGTCCTTGAGCTCTTGGACTAGTTTCTCCTTGTCAACCCTAACCAGGATACCGGCCTGCATCTTATAGACTGGCGCGTCGCTACCAGCCTCTTCTAAGAGCTTTAAAACCCGCTGCGTCTCAGCTATCTCTGCCTCGACAGCTGCTCTCTCCTGTGCCAGCCTAGTATACTGTGCTTGTAGGCCTTGGAACCTCGTAAGCTTATTCTCTATCTCCGGGGGAAGCCTCTGAGCCATGGAGTCCTCCACCTACTGCTCTAACCGCTTCAAGGGTTGTAGCTGCTAGGCCAAGATAAGCGTTTATCAAAGTCCTTGCCGCTGATAAGTCGCGGGCCTGGATAAGTATCTCCACCCGGTCATCGCCAACAAGTATCTCTACGCTACCCCGGTGAGGGTCGGGCGGGTTACGTGCCTCGACGCTGAGTGCCTGGCTAAGGGCTCTTATCTCGCGCTGGCTCAGCCCTTCTAGCCTTATACGTGCTAAAACCCGATACAAGATCCTCGACACCCACGATGCGCAGAGTAGGCCCGCATACTCTCCCACTACCAGTGCATAGAAACGTTACCTCTGCTAAGCCCTCGCTAAAGGGCTTAATAACCGCCACGACATCCACACTATCATCGTCACGAGAGAGAACAATTTTGCCAAGAAATACACGTGTCAACGTATCCGCTAAGCTAAACAACGTACTAGAAGGGGGAGCATCCAAGAAGACGCCGAGGCTTCTTGCACCAAAAGCTCTCTGAGCCCCTGGCGTCTCACGTGAGAGCTTTACACCCTTCATCACTATCCGTGCTATAAGCCCGAGCCTTGTATCAGGTGGTTCAAGGGGCTCGTATACACGTAGGGAGCCCGGGTTACCCTTCCATGCACTAACAATGATTACTCTCTTGGCGCCCCGTGCAATAGCCTCGTAGTAGAGCTCCTCTAGTGTAGCCTTACCCCGTGTTAGCTTCACCGCGTTAGGGAGCACAGAGACTAGGTCCTTAACGAAGCTACGAACTCTCTGTGAGGGCCTATGAGAGGTCGTAACAAGGATGCTTACACGCTGCATCACTAATTGTTCACCACTCAATCAGAGGCCAAGACCGTACAGAAGTCGTAAGAGATAATGGAGCAGGCCTAACTAATTACAACAATGCCTGGTACAAAACCAGTTAAGAATATGGGAAAAGCAATCGCTAAGCCAGTGCTCCCTTAGTCTCTACGAACTATTATGCGTGGGAAGTGCTTACTAAGCCCCGTCCTAGGCACATAGGCGCCTCCAGCCCACACTGCTCCACACTTAGTACACATCCATAGCCCGGTACTGATCCTCTTAACGTGACCACGAGTACCACAGAATGGGCACTCATGGTCAGCATATCTCCTCTCCATTACCTCTTTCCATCTCTTACGGAGCGTGGCGCCGTATCTGGGTCCGAAGCGTCCAGCTATCCCGACAGCCCTTGTTCGGCGAGCCATACCCTTGTCCCCGAAGCACTCCTCTCTTAAAGGGGGTTATTATTTAAGACTAGTTCTTGTCTCTTCTTACTCCCATCTGTTATGTCGATTTACTCTGGTTCCTTGCCTTCCTCTTCCTCTGCAACTGCCCCCTCTACTACCTCGGGTTGCTCTATGGTCTCGGCTTCTAGGTGCTCACGCCTCGGCACTGGCGGCGGGGGAGCAGTCTCCTCAGCCTCCTTCTTCTGCTTCGATAATTCTTCCTCGAGCTTAGCCCTATACGGCACGACTACTTCTTCGAGCTTGTTGAGATAAGTCTTGGCCTTGTTGAGGGCTATGGAGACCGCTGTTAGCACCTCCTTGTAGTCTAGGCTACCCATACCAGTCTTCTGCATGCCAGCAATCCGGCCATCGTCTGATACAGCCACTACTAGCCTCGTATCCGCTACCTGCTCCTCCTCATACGTTGGATCTACTAGTAGCTTGCCAGAGATCTTTGCCAGGGTGACAGAGACTACCTTGTGGTTTATCGGTAGCATCATTGTGTACTTTGTTCTATCAACCCTGTACCCCTCCTCCGTCTTGACCGGCGTTGGCAGCCTTGTAACGAGGAGAGCAGCCATGCTCCCGAGCATGGATGCGTCGAAGAGGTTCCCGTCATGGTTGAGCACGTATATGTCGACAAATACTCGCCAGACATGCTTCCCCGGCTCAAGCACTAGCTTGTCTAGAGCAACTGCTCTTATCTCTCGCAGGCTCCGGTCAATAACTCTTGCAAGCTCTATTGCGTTCTCATCCGGCGGGCCCGGCTCGAAAGTAGGTGACGCTAATGGAACGAACTCTGCGTGGACAACGAGCACGCCTTCATTAGGGGTGTCAGGGAACGGCGCGACTATGTCTGTCTTAACACCCACCAACACAACAGTGTGACCTAGGCGGACGAGCGCCGAGCCCTCAGCCTTCTCAACATAGCCCGGTACTATCTCTATGTTCCTTATCTCGTCTAGCCGCCTCCCATCTAGCCTTACTCCGCGAGCCAGTAGGGTCTCCATCGTATAGCGCTTAAGCTTAGGCATAACTGGTTGGAACGAGGGAGTAATGCTCATGGCTATCAACCCGTAGTCGATGTTTCAACCTCTACATACTTTTTACGAAGAGCCTCTTTTTGCAACTTGTAAATCTCGAGAATGCCTCTACGCGCGAGCTCGAGAGCCTTGATAAACTCATCGTGTGTAAGAACGCCGTTGAGCTGGAGCAACAAGACCTTGTCAAGGCTAGGCGCCATTGCTACTGGCATATCCGCCTCGGCATAGTTGTCCTCAACCTCGTTTATATCCAGCACGAGGATGCCATCAACTTTGCCGACAGCTACGCCTGCAACAAGATCCCTCATAGCGATACCTGCGTCGGCTAGGGCAAGGCTAGCAGCAGTGATGGCAGCCGTCCTTGTACCGCCGTCTGATTGGAGAACCTCCATATAGACATCTATTGATGTACGTGGATACATCTCCGTCAACACTACGGACTCCAGCGCTTCCCTAATAACCTTCGATAACTCCACCTCTCTCCTGGTAGGCGCTGGCGTCTTCCTCTCCTCGGTGGAGAAGGGCGCCATGTGGTACCTGCAGCGAATAATGGCTCTATCGGGTAGGGCTACGTGGCGTGGAACAGCTTCTCTCGGGCCATATACCGCTGCAAGAACCCTGGTAGCACCATACTCTACTAGCGCGGAGCCGTCAGCGTTGCCGAGCACGCCTACCTCTATCCTTATGGGTCTTAGCTGCTCTGGCAGCCTACCATCTATCCTGACAGCTACCCTCTCGCCGCCTCTCTCTTCCCATCGAATGAGCGTGGGTTTCTCCGCTCCAGTACCACCCATTGCTTAGACCCCTCTCCTTTCTCTTTCTTTGCGGATAAACTCCCTTACTCTCTCAGTTAGCCCCGTTGTATGGGCTTCTGCCTCTATCTTCTTTATTGATAGTATGAGTACCTCCTCTATGTCTTTGTTAGGGCACTTTATGAGTATCCGGCCATTCTGGCCTACGAGGACCTCGCACCCAGTCTCCTTTATCAGCATATTCACCATTGAGCCCTTCTTGCCTATGACTCGTGGAACCCTGCTAGGCTTAATCTCGACAATAGAGCCCTCGGTTACTCTTCCGAGTCCCTTACCCTTGATTGTGAGAAGAGGGTCTCTTGCTCTGTCGAATGCTATGACTTTTGCTACTACATAGTCGCCTACATCAAGGTATCTCTTAAGGCTATCTGTGACCGGGTTAAAGGGTTTGTCTAGGGCCTCTTGGACTGTCAGTATGCCCTTGTATGGCGACGATATGTCTATCTCCCAGTGCGTTAGCCCTATGTCCTCAACAAGCCCTATTACTATATCGCCTGGCCGCGGGATATAGGCGCCCTCCAGGGGGATTATGTTTATCTTGTATTTGTCGTCTACTTGTTCAATGCTTACGAGGCCGGTTATCGTGGCGTAGAACTTTTTCCCTCTCTTCTCGATGAACAAAGACTCTGCCTCTACATCATCTCCCTCAGCTATTAGGTCTCCCGGCACAACTATCGATCTCGGGCTCACATGTATCTTTGCCAAGGCTTGCTACACCACACTTACTACCTTTATGTCCACATTGCCCTGGGTTATTTTACTAAGTTTATCTATGACTTCTTGCTGCAAGCCAGCGGGAATCTCTATCTCTGCCACAAGGCTTCCATCCGTGCGCCAATTCATGTTCTTTACCTCGCCTAGCTTCGCTAGAACAGAGGAGACCCTCCCCGAGTACTCAGGGGGTACAACTATCTTTAGTAAGGCCTTGGCGAGCTTTATTGGTATAATACGACTAATGGCCCTAATTATCTGGGGTACCTGCTCCTCAACACTTTTGTAGAGATCTATACCTACCCTGGCCTGCTCCATTGCCGCCTCTATCCTCGCCGGAGGAATAGGGAGCTTAGTCTTAGGATCGATTGCGTTCCTAGCAATGTAGTTAATGATCTGCCTCTTCTTAGCCTCTATGAGTGCGCGCCGTTGCTCAGCAGTTAGTTGGAGCTCTCCTCGACGAACAATGATAGCAGCTATCTTGACGACGTCATCGGTGCCGAATACCTTGCGGAGAAGCTCGGGGGAAGCACGAAGCCCCCTGCGCAAATCAGTATAGACAGCATCGCTAATAACTAGGTCCTCTAGGTTGACCTCTTTGCCTTGCTTATAATCAAAAGCTAGATCGGGGTTAACTAGTACCTCAAAACGCTTACCAGCTACCTCGAGACGCGCAACAACTGGCTCATGCTCGCCCTTACTCTTCCGAGGCATACTCACTAGACACCAAGTTTTTCTAGAAGCTTCTGTAGCTCCTCTTTAGTTAATTTCCGGAACTTGCCAGTAGCCTTCTCAACTACGCCTATCTCTAGCGTCTCAACACTAGGCTTGCCCTCCATGGCTGAGGCCACAGCCTTTATTCCGAGCAGCATAGCCTCCTCAAGGCTCATGTCGTCACGGTATTCGCGCTGCAGGACCTCTATTGCTTGAGAGCCTCCCTGGCCGAGGCCATAAGCCTTGTAGCCTATGTACTGGCCACTTGGCTCGGCGACGAAGAGCTTGGGCCCAGTCTCGTCGACACCGATAATCATTAATGTTATTCCGAAGGGTCTTACGCCTCCATGCTGTGTATATATCTGCATTAGGTCACATATCTGCCTAGTTAGGTACTCAACTGGTATGCGCTCACCATAGACAAACTTGTACTGAACTGCTAGTTGTCTCGCATAGTCTATCAATACTCTGCCATCGCTACCAAAGCCGACGAAACCAGCTCCAATGTGTTCATCGATCATGTATACTTTCTCTAGGTGCTCTAGGTCGATAAGCGGGGATGTCTTCCTCTTCTCCGCGACAATGACCGCGCCTTCGGGAACCCTTACGCCGACCATTGTCCAGCCACGCTTAGCAGCCTCCATGGCATACTCTACTTGGAATAGTCTACCATCTGGCGAGAACATCGCAGTGGTTCTGTCATATCCCATCATAGCTGGTGGCGCCGGGAAGGACAAGATAACCAGCCCCCAAGCCTAGGAATGAGGCGCGACGGTTTAAAAATAAAAGCATTTCTAGAACCCGCCTAGGTTCAAGTATTAAACACGCCACCAGGCATTCTTCATAGCGGAGCCGGTGATGACGAGTCCGAAAACAGAGAGAATAGGCCGCTATGAAGAATCTTCTCGCCCCTGAGGCGCGACAAGTTAATGAGAATCCCTCTTGTATCCTTGTGTCTCATGGGCCTCTCGGGTGCCGCCGGGCCCCAGACACCCACAACTGTGTGGGCTGGATGAAGGGGCCTGCGCGCATCTATGTCGCAGCGCACTACTACTCGTCTCGTGATGACCGCGTCCTTCGTGTAGAGCCAAGGGCGATGAAAGTAAGGCCCCATTGCTGAACAAGTAGCTAGGGAAGAAGCAGGCTTGGTAACAATGCAGGGACACGTCTCCAGGGTGCTCCGCGCTCTAAGAGAGAGCGCGAAAAAGGGTCGCCCTTGCCTCGGCATAGCTGTTATTGCTGGCCTAGCACGCCTAACACCCTCCGAGACATGGGCAGTCGTGGAGGAGCTTGAGGCCAG
>JALVHV010000161.1 GCA_027028845.1 Pyrodictiaceae archaeon
CATTACTTATTAGGCATCTCCCTTATTATTCTACTTTAAACTCTTATCGTTTTTATCCCCTAGGCGCATATTTCCTAAAACGGTGTATAACGCCGTGGCTTCTCAGCGCCCACCCATTGGGGAAGGCGTAGAGTTTCTCTTCCGTCCACGCGGAGTAGCAGTCGTTGGTGCCTCTAGGCGACCAGGGAAAGTCGGCTACATGGTGCTGTATAACCTGAAGAACAGTTACCGCGGCCCCATATACCCCGTGAACCCCAATGCTACGGAGATACTTGGGCTAAAAGCCTATCCAAGCGTACTCGATGTCCCCGATCCCGTCGAGTTAGCGGTTATAGTTGTCCCCGCGCCCCGGGTACCCGAGGTCATGGACCAGGTTGGGCGCCGCGGCATAAAGACTGCTATTATTATTAGTGCTGGTTTCCGTGAAGTAGGCGAGGAAGGAGCCAGGCTTGAGGAAGAAGTTCTCCGGATAGCTAGGCGCTACGGGGTACGCATCCTAGGGCCTAACTGTCTCGGCGTCTACTCTCCCTCCACTGGTATTAACACGATGTTCCTTGACCCGGAGAAGCAGAGCCTACCAGGCAATGGGCCAATAGCATTCATTAGCCAGAGCGGTGCTCTCGGAGCAGCGTTATTGGATGTCGCGGCTCTACGCGGCCTAGGCATGAGTAAGTTCATTAGTATTGGTAACCGCGCGGATATAGACGAAGCAGACCTACTAGCCTACCTTAAGAATGATCCCCACACAAAAGTCATAGCAATATACGTTGAGGGCGTAGAGGACGGCCCCACATTTAGAAGGGCGCTCGAGGACACTACCCCGGTAAAACCAGTAGTCGTGCTCAAGGCTGGCAAGACGAGCGCGGGCGCCAGGGCAGCAGCTAGCCACACTGGTAGCCTCGCAGGCAGCTACCAGATCTACAACGCGGTGTTCAAGCAGACTGGTGCGATAGAGGTCCTGCACACAGAGGAGCTCTTCGACGTAGCCCAGGCATTGGCGCTCCAGCCCCCGATGAGAGGTGACCGCGTAGCAATCATAACTGTTGGCGGCGGTAGCGGCGTCATGGCTACTGACTGGCTCTCCGAGCTAGGCTTCGAGGTGCCTATGTTTAGTAAGGAGACACAGGAGAAGCTCCGGAAGATACTACTGCCAATAGCTAGCCCGAGAAACCCCGTGGACATAACTGGCTCGGGAACAGAAGACCACATGGCGGAGAGCACACGGATAGCAATAGAGAGCGGCGAGGTAGACGGCATATTCCTAATACCATACTTCAACATAGCAACGATGACCGAGCGACTAGCAGACCTCATGGAGCCAATAGCCCAGAAAGCAAAGGAGATGGGAATACCCATAGTAGCCTCGGTCACCGGTGGCCAGAAATCCTGGCGCATAGCAAAGCTATTCGAAGCAAAAACCGGGATACCAGTATACCCAGGCGAGCACAGAGCAGCAAGGGCGCTCTGGGCGCTCAGGCTCTACGGCAAATGGCTCCAAAGAATAGGGAAGCTCTAACACAGCCTTCTCCGAGAAGCACACCAACTTCATACAGAGACCTAAGGAGTAACCTGGGGTCGGGCTCGCCCTCGCTCAGCACCATTACGTTTTCAGCAAGGGGTTAGGGAGTCCTCATCCCCTCTTAGAGCTAGCCGCTTCTCCTCTAAGCGGGGAGGGGAATAAAAGGGGCCTTAAGCCCGGTTAGAAGGGTAGGGAAGTACACAATAACGTAGAGCCCCTATCCGTATAAACGGTAAGTCGGTGGTGCATAGGCCTTGAGTAGACCGGGAGAAATACGCGTAATTGATTACGCTTTCCTCAAGCAGCTAGAGGAGTGGGTTAAGGCCCAGAAGAAGCTCCTCGAGACGTTCCGGGAGACGGCTGCCAGGGTTGAGCAAGGGGATAGACTCGACATAATAGTAGCGACGCGTGCTGCTTTCCAGCACATGATAAGGACGATAAAGGCGTTTGATAACTGGCTACAAGACCCAGTAATAATAGCCCATGTCCCCCGGGAGATGCTGCTAGAAGTCTGGAAGGTCATGTACAACGTGCTTAACCAGCTCCTCGAGATAGATATCAAGCATACAAGCGATGTACGACAACTACTAGAGGAACTAGCGAAGGAGGGCAAGCTAAACCCCCTAGTAGCTACCGTGAAGCCTGGAGGCGAGGAGGAAGAGTCTCCGAGAAGACCGCCAACAATGATGATATAGTCTGTGTTCCTCCTTATTTCCAATATAACTTCGCATAACTTTGCACCGACTTCTTCTCTCAAGAGTCTCTAGCCTATTAGCACTGTTTTTAGCAAATAGTAACATAGTGAGTGGTAAGGAACCCGGTTTAGGCTATTCGTGTCACGAGTGGTGAGTAATGTGCGTGTTCTCCGCATGCCTCCAAGGATAAAGATACTTGAAGCGATGGGCGCTATAGCTGATGGCCGTGTAGAGAAGATAGGCCCTAGGCGCTACCGAGTCATTAGTAGCG
>JALVHV010000162.1 GCA_027028845.1 Pyrodictiaceae archaeon
CCACTATTAGTGCTACAGCTATACACGTGTTGTCCATTCTTCGCCGAGAAGAGGCTATTAGACTTGTAAGGCTTTTTGCCAACTCACTGTTCTACGCCAAGCGTGGAGCCAAGAGGTAGTACCGAGGAGCCAATGGCATGAAGAACGGGGATAAGCGTGATCGCCGGTCTGCTAAGGCTGGGGGTAGCTCGGTATCATTATCCATTGTCGTTCCTACGTTCAACGAGGCAGAGAACATAAAGTTGCTCATTGATCGGCTAGCGAGGGCTCTTAGGGGGATAAGCTACGAGATAGTAATTGTTGACGATAATAGCCCCGATGGTACTTGGAGAGTAGCACAAGAGCTAGCTAGGAAGGGATACCCTATCCGTGTTATTCGCAGAATAAGTGAGCGGGGCCTAGGCACCGCCATCGTCCGGGGCCTCCGCGAGGCCCAGGGAGAATTCATAGTAGTCATGGATGCTGATCTCCAGCACCCGCCCGAGGTTGTCCCCAAGCTATACGAGGAGGCCTTGAGGAGCGGGGCCGACGTGGTCGTTGCCTCGAGGTATACAAAGGGGGGAGGCGTTAAGGGGTGGAGCCGCATAAGGTTGCTCATCTCGCGTGCAGCAAGCCTTCTAGCCTACGTCTTGCTGGCCGAGTCTCGGCGGACAAGTGACCCTATGAGCGGTTTCTTCCTAGTAAGGCGGAGCCTTGTAGAGAGGCTACGACTTGAGGGGAGGAGCTGGAAGGTTCTCTTAGAGATTCTCGCCAAGGCCCCAGGTGCACGGGTCTCCGAGGTACCCTACGTCTTTGAGCAAAGGCGTAGCGGCGAGAGCAAGCTAGGCCCCAGGGCTATGCTTGACTATGTTTTTGATCTCCTAAGGCTAGGCGAGTACCGCGCCCTGAAATTCGTCACCGTGGGGGCTACTGGCACTGTTGTAAACCTAGCTGTTCTCTGGTTACTCAAGGGCGTACTCGGCGTAACAGAGTATGCCGCGTTCCCAGCCGCGTTCGAGACCAGTTTGACTTGGAACTTCTTCCTCCACGACCGCTGGACCTTCCGGGGGAAACGGAGAGAACCGGGCCCCAGGGGCTGGCTTCGCTACTGGGCTAGGTATCACGGAGCCGCACTGGGCTCGATGACGAGCTACCTGGTGATAGGTATTGGGCTTACAAAGCTAGGGATAAACTACCTACTAGCCGGGTTCACCGGGATAGTCGTGGGGTTCCTCGCCAACTACCTCATCTCGCAATACGGTGTCTGGAGCCTACACAGCCAAGCCTCTAGAGGAGACTAGGCGAAGGGAAGACGTTTTAGCCCTAGGGACAAGGCCCTTAACCATATACTTGGGGAATACTGGCTTGGGCAGAGCACTCTACGCCACTACACTAGCTATCATACTCATAGGAGTCGCTCTCGTAACGCCCATCATAGTTTATCAGCACCCTGTTATAACAAGCCTCTCGTCCACGTGTATAAAGGACCCGGAGCAGCTAAGAGCCCTCCTAGTAGAGTACAATAGCACTATTCGTGACGAGTTCCGCCTACTACGCGACGCCACGAGGCCCGTAGTGACAAAGGCTCTTAACTCGTCTAACCCGTTCGCCGAGATAAACAACGCTGTACCAACACTAGCCGAGAAGTATTGGCGGGATGTAGCAAACCTTGTACTAGGCATAGAGAAGGCCTACTACGCTGCAGAAAAGTACTATCAGTGCACTGGTAACGCTGAGGAAGCTGCAAGGGTACTCGCAGAAATAGCCCTCAATAAGCCAGCAAAGGAGATCCCAGGCTCCACTATAGCACAGGTAGTTCATACACTCAAGACGATGAACGTCACCGAGACAGAGGAGACAATAAAGATGTTCGAGAAAGCACTGGAGAACAACGACCCGACTCCTATACGGAGCTACGTCGAGAACACGATAAACTATATACTCTTCCAGGAGCTCCGCTCAGCACTCCTAGGAGGACATTAGTCCAGGAGGAGACAAGGTACCGGGGCTATGGTTTATAGGAGGCAGGTAGAGGAGGCATATTCCATAGTCCAGAGCGTTGCTAAGAGCTGCGGGACACTACCCGAGATAGAGGAGGCGCTGCGCGTCCTAGAGGAGGTACTGAGCTATGGCGGCTTTGAGAGCGATCTAGAGTATGCTGCCCAGCTCCTACGCGATGCCGCTGACGCTCTGCGCTATCAGGGATGCCTAGACTGGTATAGCCTCGTCCTAGCAGCCGATACCCTTGAGCACGCTGGCTAGCATCGTTACCTAGTCCTAGTACACGTCCTCGCGAGTAAACGTAAACTAGGAGCATTACTCACCTCTAACCTCTATAACATAGCCCGTATGTATCTTGTTGAACTTGTCCCGGTACGTCTCGCGTAATATGCACTCCGCTCTTAGCCCGGTACAGTGCCCGGTATGAACCTCCTCTGCTCCCAGCTCGCGTAGCGCCCTCGCTGCTTCCCTTATCTTCTC
>JALVHV010000163.1 GCA_027028845.1 Pyrodictiaceae archaeon
TTATTCGCGAGAGCAGTAGCTATTACCGCTCTCTGCTTCATACCGCCACTGAGCTCGTGCGGGTAAGCCTTTACGCGCTTCTCTGGGTCGGGGATGAGGGTTTTCCGGAGCAGCTCCACCGCGTATGGTATGCCTTCCTTGATCCTCCTAATCCTGCCATGGACTAGCATTGTCTCGGCTATCTGGTACCCTATGGTATAGAGTGGGTCAAGGGCTGTGCCAGGGTCTTGGAAGATATATGTTATCTCGTTGCCACGTATCTTCTTGACCTCCTCCTCGCTAAGCGCCAGGATATCGATGCGCCTACCCGGCTCCGGGTAGTAGTAGACCTTGCCCTTCTCAATCCTACCGGGCGGCAGTATGAGCTTTGTAAGGGCGCGTGACGTAACGGACTTGCCGCACCCCGTCTCGCCTACGAGGCAATAGGTTTCGCCGCGCTCGATACAGAAACTAACACCCTCGATAGCCCTTACCACGCCAGCGTATGTGTAGAAGTATACGTAGAGGTCATGTACCTCTATTATGGGGTCATTACAGCGTAGCTCAACCATGATCCCGGCCCTCCCTAGGCCTCTTGCTCCTCCTCGGTCACGATTTTCTTCACCTTGAACTCTATGCTTCTCCTAGTCCTTGGGTCAAGAGCGTCTCTCAGCGCGTCGCCGAAGAGGTTGAACCCGAAGACTGTTAGGAATATGAAGAGACCTGGCCAGAACACTAGCCACCACGCATTGGGGAAGAACTGTGCACCGTCATAGATTATGCGGCCCCAGTCAGCTAGTGGCGGCACAGCGCCGAGGCCGAGGAAGCTTAGCCCAGCCTCTGTTAGTATAGCGCCTCCGAGATCCATCGTTATATATACTAGTACTGGCCCGATCATGTTAGGCAATATGTGCCTAAACATTATGCCTAGATCAGATACCCCTAGCGCCTTAGCGGCCTCCACGTAAGTGTTCTCGCGGACGCTTAGCACTGTTCCCCTGACCAGCCTAGTATAGCCTGGCCACCAGACAATCCATAGCGCTATAATGACCGACAATAGGCTCGCCAGGGCTGGGTAGTCGACCTCTTCTACTGCGAATAGGTAGCCCAGCGCCCTAGCTATCTCCATGTGGCTCTTGAACCAGTCCTGGATAGCATAGGGAAGCGTTGCCGAGAGCGCCATTGCAAGGATGAGGCCCGGGAATGCTAGGAACATATCAGTTATCCTCATAATAGTCTCGTCAACAATACCTCCATAGTAGCCCGCTATTAGGCCTAAGAGTATCCCTATAGCAGAGCCAATAGTGACCACGAGTATCGAGACCACCAGGCTTGTACGCGCACCGTAGAGCAACCGGCTCCAGAGATCTCGCCCAAAGTTATCGCTCCCCACGAGGAACTTGAACTTGCCTGGGTGAAGCCCCATCCTTATACAGTAATCCTTGTTCGGTATCGTTATGACTGTGCCCGGGGGCGCTAGCCTGGCCTTCATGTCGCATAGCACGAGGCCGGTACGGTAGCTTACTGGTGCAAAGGAGGGCCCAAAGATAGCCATTAGTATGAAGAACGCCACAAGCACTACTCCAGCTATGCCCAGGGGTGAGCGGTTAAGAGTGTAGAACATTAGTCTCCATTCTTCTAGCCTGCCTCGGTTCTTAGTCTTCCATCCAGGCCTTATCCTATCCATTAGTGACGCGAACGCGTCTATTAGTGCATCTGTTAGCTTATCCAGTGGGTTCTTTACATACACGTATTTGGGCACATGCGTGCACCTCGCAGGGGGCTTAATGTCTCATTAGTATCTTACACGTGGATCTATCACGGCATAGAGTATGTCTACTATCAGGTTGCTCGTCATATAGATTATCGCTATGAAGAATACACCTGCAATCATTGTCAAGTAGTCGAAGTTGTATATTGATTGCAGTATGTACCTGCCTAGTCCCGGTAACCCGAATATAGTCTCCGTGATTGGTGCGCCTGCTAGCAATCCACCGAACATGAGGCCTAGTACAGTAACTATGGGTGTGAGGGCGTTGCGTAGTACGTGCATGTATATCCTTCTCTTCGGGAACCCCCTAGCCTCCATGAAGACAACGTACTCGCCGCTCATAGCATCAAGGAAGCTGTTTCTCGTAAGCCTAGTTATTACCCCGATACCCGTGAATCCTAGCAAGAATGCTGGCAGCCACATGCGCTTAATGAAGAGCCAGAGATAATGGAAGTCAAGCTTCAGCAAGGCATCTATTGGTGGCACGCCCGTTATCTTGTACTTTGGTAGAGGCATTCCAGCTAGCGTTACGAGTCCGTGCGGTTGGAGCCAGAATATGAGGAGATAGGCTAGCCAGAATATGGGTGTTGAGATACCTATTAGCGCGAAGGCACGTATAACGACGTCTATCCACGTATCCCGCTTTATAGCTGATAGTATCCCGAGAGGTATACCTATTATAACTACGAGGGTGAACGAGAAGAGCGCCAGAGGCAAGGTTACCTGGAGCAAGCGCGTCGTTATCTCGTTCCATATATTCGTGTGCGTTACCGGGCTTATTGCCTGACCCGATAAGATGTTCTTCATGAAGAAGTAGTACTGGTTATACCAGGTATCGTTAAGATGGTACTCAGCAATGAGCCTAGCAACTACCTCCGGGGAAGCCTTCTGGCCGCCAGCCCAGAGCCTAGCAGGGTTCCCTGGAATCTTCACAGCTATTACGAATACTATGAGCGTGGCGCCTATTAGGGTTGGTATGAAGGTTAGCAGCCTGCGTATTAGGAACTTCTTAAGCTCTGCCAACCCAGCACCGCCCCATTGCTCTTAGGAGACTAGGGCTTCCAGCACTAGCACCACGTTCCAAGGGTAAGGCACATTGGGAGTGACCCCCCTATTAGAGCTTCTCCTGGACGTGTCACCCCACTACTATGGGACATATATAGTAGCAAGACGCCGCTAATAACACGCATATATAGCAACGCAGCGGGGCATCATCACCTAACGCCGAATATTTAAGGGAGCCCACCTTCCTATCCTCCTACGGTGAAAAAGGTACAATAGGGTAGGTGTAAGAGCATGGCCTCACGTACAGCCTGGATAGCCGCGACCATCATTATCATCATTATTATTGCTGGTGTAGCCTACTACTATGCATCTAAGGGTGGTGGTAAGACAACAACTACATCGCCGCAAGCAACGACGACGCAGCCAACAACCACGACCACGGCCGCGCCACCGGCAACAACATCGCCGCAGACAACAACTACAGCTCCTAAGACAACAACGTCTCCAACAAAGACAACGAAGACAACAACTACGACCACCACGACTACTACGGCAAAGCCACCAACTCTGCCCAAGGGCGTTCATGTAATCGAGGTTAGCAAGGCAGTAGTCGTTGTAGCACCTAAGGGTGTTCAGATACCAAAGATCGATACACATGGGAAGAAGCTAATAATAGTCAAGTACCAGGTTGACACAAAGAAGACCAAGCCACCTGAGAAGTGTGTAGCCTTTACAAGCATAAACCCGGCATTCTATAGGAATGTAACAATTGATGCGCTCATAATAGCTGGTAGGCAGGAGACAAACCCTGAGATAAGAGAGGCCTTATACGAGGCAGTGTATAAGCTAAGCAATGAACAGGTACCAATACTGTGGCTAGGCCAGTACGTCTTTGTGCGGACAGAGTGGAGCTGGCTACACGGCCGCTACTACAACCCGGTACTAGCAGAGCGCTTCGACCTACTATATGAGGACCAGAACGCGCCCGTAGTCGATCTAGGCTTCGGCGGCTACAAGAACAACGCGACCACGTTCGTTGACGCTACCATAGGCTGGCCGGACACATTCGACCCAGCAGCAGACTACGAGACATTCGGCTGGGCAATCTGGCACAACATAGGCGACACACTAGTAACCTACTGGAAAGCCGACACAAAGAACTACATACCAGACGTGGCGGTAGCCTGGGTACATGACAAGGCTGGCACAACCTGGTACTTCGTGATAAGGAGCGGCATAAAGGCCTATGACCCGTGGCACAACAAGGTCTACGACATCAATGCTATTGACGTACTGTTCAGCATATGGCGCATAGCTAGGCTAGGCCTAGACCCAAGCTGGATGATAACAGAGTTCGTAGACGTCAACGCTAGCAAGGTGCTAAGCGAGCAAGAATTCAACCAGATACTAGCCAGCGGCAACCTAGTAGCAGAGTACAAGGGCAAGGTAGCACAGCCCAAGAGCCTAGACGAGCTACTCAAGTTCTTCGGCTACAACGGCAAGACAGCAGGCGTGGTAATGCTCAAGCTATACAGGCCATACGCGGCGATACTAAGTATACTAGCAGACCCATTCGCATCAATACTCCCAATGAAGTACTTCTTCGACAACGTGAAAGAGCTAAAGGGCAAGTATGAGGAGGCCCTCAAGGAGTCACAGAACGGAAAGAACCCAGCAGCCTGGGCAAAGTACGTAAAGCCCGGAGAGCAGGACCCAACACACCTCTACATACACAAATACCCAGTAGCGACGGGCCCATACTACGTTGCTGACTACAAGGAGGACAGCTACATAGTACTAAAGTACAACCCATACTACTGGAACAAGACACTCTGGAACAAGGCTCCCTACGGCAAGAATGGTGTACCAAGCCACAAGATAGCAATCTACATCATAGCTAATGACGCAGTAACGAGAATACAGCTATACAAGAGCGGACAAGCAGACGTAGCAGCTATACCACTAGATAGGCTAAAGGACGTTGAGGGCTACAAGTACCCAGGCACCAACTTCGAGATAAAAGTCGAGAAGGGCGGCCTAACACTAACAATAGTGTACATAGTGCTCAACACCCTAAAGCCACCATTCAACAACAAGCTAGTAAGACAAGCACTCATGTACGCAATACCATTCGAGCAAATAGCCCAGACCGTGTACAGCGGCTACCTAGCACCACTCTATGGCGTGATACCAGCAGGCCTAATGGGCCATAACGACAACATAGTCATACATTACAAGTTCGACCTAGACAAAGCCATGAAACTGATACAGGAAAGCGGCATAGACCCAACGAAGTACAGTATAGAGATATGGTATAACCAGGGTAACACACAGCGTGAGCAAATAGCTACACTACTACAGCAGACATGGGGCCAGCTAGGCTTCCAGGTAAGCGTAAAGTCACTGAACTGGCCAACACTGCTAAGCAAGACAGAGAAAGGCGACTTCCAGGTCTACATCATAGGCTGGGCACCAGACTACCTAGACCCAGACGACTACGCTGGCCCACTACTATGGGGCGGAACATACTTCAGCTACCTAGAAGTAACAGTACAGGGCTAACACTGATAAGATCAAAATAAACTATTCTCATAATGTTTTTTAATGCAACAATCGTTGTTCTCGTAGTATCTATCCTAATTCTTGGTCTATCCCTTAGCATAGTTCTCATTGTTTATACAATCATTATCTTGTTCGTTGTTCGGAAAGCTGTATTCCTTGTTGATAGCTATTCTTTGTTTCGAATAATAAGGGGTACTTAGCAGTGAGCCTCATTGCTCAATAGATATTCTTTTCCAGGTACTGGCCTTGGAGAGGCCGTGTGCTATCTGGGGTAAAAGTTATCTCTATCCCTTTTGTCCTCTTATTTTAAACAAGAGTGGAAGTCACAGCAAGGTACTCCAGCAACAATGAGCGGAGGTGGCGAGCAGATGAGGATCCATAAGAAGAAGGTGCCTAAGAAGCCTCTCAGAGTCGATTTCGTCATTAGTGTTGACCGGTGCATGATGAGTAATCATCACGGCAAGGAGTTCATAGGGTTTATGGCGACGGGTCCAGCTATTGGTGTACCGGAGAAGGTGTGGCGATGGATAGCTTGCCCCGATATGCGCGTCGACGAGCATGGTAGGCCTTGGCAGGCTCCATACGGGCTGCGCAAGATTGAGGCCGCTCTACAAGACGCCGGGTTTAATGCCCACGTCATCGACCCGGACTACGTTGCTTACTACGTGACCCACGGCGCTAAGGCCCTCATGATAGGCCATCATGACTACTTTGCTTTCGGTCCGCCTAGTAACGAGTGGTGGATGGTTAGCGGCAAGGAGCCCATTAATAGGAAGAGCTTCATAGAGTTCATAAGTATGCCGGAGATATGGAAGGCTAAGCGGGAACACGGTCTCCGCATAGTTGCTGGAGGCCCCGCGGTGTGGCAGTGGGAGGTCTGGAAGGAAGCCCTAGAGCGCTGGCCCATAGACACGTTGGTGGATGGCGAGGCCGAGAAGGTCGTTGTAAAGATTGCCGAGAAGATCCTTAACGGGGAGGAGCTTCCAAGGAAAATAGTTGTGCCACCCCAGGAGAGCCCAAGGATAGAAGAGATACCGCTCATAAAGGCTCCCAGTGTTAATGGCCTCGTAGAGATAATGAGAGGTTGTCCGCGTGGCTGCAAGTTCTGCAGCGTTACTCTGAGACCCCTACGCTTCATGCCCCTTGACAGAATAGAGGCAGAGATAAGGCTCAACCTAGAGAACGGTACTGGTGGCTTCCTCTTCCACAGCGAGGACGTGCTACTTTATGGAGCGGATGTGGTTAAGCCACGCGAAGAGCCCCTCATAAAGCTCCACAAGCTAGCTGCGAGGTACCTCGAGAAGTACGAGGCCGGGTTTGCTTGGAGCCATGCAAGCCTAGCAGCCATCAAGTACGCGCAGGAGCATGGGAGAATAGTGTCGAAGATAACAGAGCTAGTACTCGATGGTGATGTGAGAAAGATACTGGGCGTAGAGGTTGGTCTCGAGACGGGCTCGGTCAGGCTTGCCAAGAAGATAATGCCGGCAAAGGCAGCGCCCTATCCTGCGGAGAAGTGGCCAGAGATAGTAGAGGATGCGTTCGCCATAATGGCTGATAATAATATCATCCCAGCTGCGACCTTTATTCTAGGCTTACCGGGGGAGACCGAGGACGATGTCTATGCCACTATAGAGGTTATTGAGAGGCTGAGGCCCTACCCGAGCCTAATTGTCCCAATGTTCTTCGTCCCGATGGGTATGCTGAAGAACCTTGAGGGCTTTAAGAGAGACTATATACGCGACTACCACATAGACGCGATGAAGGCAGCAGCTGACCATACGATACACTGGGCAAAATACATTATCTCAAAGGGCTACCT
>JALVHV010000164.1 GCA_027028845.1 Pyrodictiaceae archaeon
CTCCACGCCGCCCTTGGCCGGTATGAGCGTAGCTGTACGGGGAGGCTTCTCAGCGACGAAGAGCCCCGGGGGCTCATCAGCTATAACCGTGTTGTCCAGCGCTACTAGGCTATCATTGACTACTCGTAGCCTTATAGTGGCCGCCTTGCCCTCGGTTAGCGGCTCCGGCACTATTCTCTCAACGCGTAGCCCAGCTATGACAGAGGACTTCACCGAGACGAGGTAAGCAGCTATAAGCATGTATGCTAGCAGGGCTAGACTAGCTGAGAGAAGAGCGGAGGCTAGACGGGTATCCGGCTGAATAATCCCGGCAGCGCCCAGGGTGAGGGCTAGGGCCAGGAATAAGCGGCCACGATGAGTCATCGCGACCGAGCCGCCTATGCCGAACCCGGTGCTAGCCAAGGTCTCTGCTCTCCTCCCTGCAACTCCTCGAGCAAGGGGGCTAGGTCCCGTAGTATCTTCTCAAGGGCTCTCCGCGGCCTAGCGACGAGTAGGCACCTAGCCCGGGAAGAGGCTAGCGCCGAGAGCCTACGGAGAGCAGCGAGCTCCCGCGGGCCTAGTTTCCTGGGCCTAGCCTCTTCCTCAAGGAGGCTCCAATCGTAGCGAGTCCTCCACGCAGCCAATAGTGTCTCGTATACCGTCTTTGCGGCTCGGTGCAGCTTGCCGGGGGCCGGCCTATAGCCCGGCAGCTCCTCTACCAAGTCTACTAGGCCGTGTCGGCGCAGCGGGGAGGTTCTCTCCTCTTCCTCGGGGATCGTTGTGGCCCCAATAGCCTCCCTCATGACGAGGTACATGGGCGCAGCTATAACCAGTGAGGCAGCGGCTAGCGCGCCCGGCAGCGCCTCCAACGCCTTGATTACTCGGTGCTCCTCTGCGCTTAGGTACGAGAGGGCCTCGATTACCAGTACACCTGGGTGTATCTTGGCTGCTACCTCCGCGGCTGTGTACTCTTGTCGATAAAGATAGAGCGGGACAATAACCGTGGTGTTGCCTGGCTCCGCGCCCGCCAAGCTCATCAACATTGCTACTTCTCTCAGAGGGTTAAGCCCCGTCTCGTTCTCCGCCAATAGCACCGCGTTGGTGAGCGCATCGCTATCCGGTATGTAGACCAGTGTGTAGCTCGATGAGTCGTAGACGAGTAGGCCTGGGAGCGCATCAGGGTACGTGTAGCCCTCTACGCGCCACTTACCAGTAGGCTCCGTGACCATTACGGTGTGGAGTGCGAATAGCTCCCCGCCCCTTGTGAACACGACGTAGTCTCTCGGCGAGACACTATAGGTTATGGGCTGGCTTATCCCCAGCAACCCGGCAAGAGAGGGTGCGCAGAGAGACTCGTCGCTAACCACTATGGAGACGTGCGCCCCGAGGCTAACGAGCCTCTCTACCTCGTTCACGAGCTGCTCGAGGCCCTGGGGGGAGCAACGAGTAGGATTAGAGACAAGATAGACAACGCTCATCGAGCTGGCGTTGCTTGCACCGGTCTCTAGCACCACGTCGTAGCCAAGCCTAGCTAGTAGCTTCACTAGCAGCGAGGAACCCCAAGGAGAGTCGTCATCGGGGCCGCCGATGTGTGTTCCGTAGCCTATTGAGAGCCTCACAGCCTTAGGCGCGGCATAGATAGCTGCTACGAGGGCGACGACTACTAGCCCGAGGATGAAGAGACGCTCTCCGAGCAAAGCTAATCCCGTCCCCCAGTGAGCCTCTTGATCGCGTTCCTTATCCTCTCGAGATGCTTCTCCGTGACGGGGTGGCTGCTGAACCTAGCCTCCTCGTACGCGAGAGCAGCGTCAGCCACAGTGCTCCTATCTGGCTCGGGGAAGCGGGCAACGTACTCGCGATGGGTCTCACTAGGCCTACGGGGCCCATAGAGCTGCGCTGCTACTCGTAGCAATTTATCGAACTCCTCGACAACCCGTTCCCTGAGGCCCCGGGCCCGCTTCTCCCCGGAGACGCCTAGCCGCGAAGCGACTGGCTCAAGGGCTCTGCGCAGCATGACTATTCTCTCAGGCCTCGATGAGAGCCATAAGAGGAGCATAGCGATAACTAGTGCGAAGCCGAGCAGAACCGCTACTATACTCGTTACACCGCCCTGGCTAAGCCTGGGCACGCTGAGCCGGGGAGTACGGAGAGTCATGGGGGCCGATGCGTTCCCAGTGGTTGTCTCTATCCTACCCTCCCTGGGGACGACCAGGACCTCCTCTCTCGGCTCCTGGCTTCGAAGCATGCTACGGATAAGCTTGTTCACCGTGCCCGGGTTAAGGTAGTTCAGTAGAGTTGAGACATTCACCCCGCTCTGGCTTAGCTCTTGCAGAGCCTTGGCAGCCTCCTCGGGGTTGGAGCGCGTCATGTTCTCTAGCTGCCTCGCTGCCTCGCCTAGCCTCCCCTCCCGTATCAACCTGATTAACTCGCTCACGTCTATGCC
>JALVHV010000165.1 GCA_027028845.1 Pyrodictiaceae archaeon
CATCCCCTTGGTCTCGTTTAGCGGGACTAGCACGGTAAATGCATCTATCTTGTCATAATCCACCTTATCCACGAGAGCTAGGGGAGCGTACCTTATGACCTCGTCGAGGGCGCCATCAACGCCGCAACTAGAGTTGTAGACAATAGTGTACTCTGCATAGGAGGAGTTAATCCTAGGGACTATGCTGAGGCCTAGCACCTTCCTCGCAACATTTATGCCGGAGGAGATGTACCAGCATTCATCACTTATGTAGTCGTTTATCCCCATTGTCTTTGAGAAGCCCAGCTGGTATAGAGCATAGAGGCTTACCAGGTAGACACCGAGCACTAGTACTAGTAGTGCTAGCCTCCACCCCCTACTCATTGAGCTAATACCCATTAGGTTCTAGCTAGATGCAACTAATTATGCCTTCCACTCACCCCTGGGGAGACTAATGCGGGAACTTTATGACAGGGCGGATACTCATAACAAAGTACAGGAGCATCAGCGTCGAAGCAGTAGCTGCTATAACAACTGCTTGTAGCTCTCGTCGGCCCCGAAGCCCTAGAACTGGTAATAGGAGGGGTAAGGGTGCATCCACGAGGAATCTTACAAGAAGCTTAGTGTTAGGCAAGAGGGCTCCAAGGAATCCCAGCATGGAGGCGCCGAGGAGCCATGTAGGGAGGCTTGTGCCGCGCTTTACTAGGTACAGCGACGCCAGCGCCAACGCCACTGGCATGACTACTTCGGGGCGCATTGTTACGCCCCAGAAGTATATCTTGAGGTTCCACAGGAAAGGCATTGACTTCGAAACACCTCCGCGTGCAACACCTACTACCCCCGAGCGGCCAGCTATGAAGGCGACAACGCTATAGGCTATCCAGCCGGGGATGAGGATGTAAATCGCTCTCTTGGCTAGCTTGGCCACGTTTCTCCTCTGTATAGTTATCATTAGTGCCGCGGCGAGAGTATAGTAGGCAAGCGTCCATGGGTGCCAAAGTCCGAGAAATAATGACAGGGCAGCCGCGACGTAGAGGCTCTTGCGCTGGTCCAGTAGGTAGTAGGCTAATAGGAGCGCAGCAGGGAGCCCAAGAAGGTTTGTCTGTAACCCGGCATAGAGGAAGAATGGAGCCCAGTAACCCAGGGCCAGCATGGAGCCTAGCCCGGCTAGGAGCGCTGACCCCGTTTCATCGAGGACGAGTACCCAAGAGATGATTGCTAGGAGCGTGAAGCCTAGCAGCGGCACCAGTACATCAAAGAACCATGGCTTGCACCCGGTCAGCGCAGCGGGAACTGTTACTGCTAGCACGTAGAGGGGGCGTTGCCAGGAGAAGAAAGCTTTCATGTACTCGCCTTGGCGATAAAAATTACATAACCTCATGTTATAGTACGTATCATAGGAGATTATTTTATCGAAGCCATACCTTATGTGAGGAACCAGGATAGCTAACAAGCCCAACACAATCGATACGAGTAGAAGGATCAGACCTATTGTGCTCCTAGTTGCTTTCTCGCCTCTCGGGAAGCTCTGTCTACGAGGAGGCACAAGTACTACAAGAGCGGGCAAAACAACCCCGAGGACTAGGCCCGCAATTATCTCTCCAAAACCTATCGCCGAGCCGGCAAGCGCGGCATCGATGCTAAGTGGTCTGAGCACGAGAAGAACGGCGGAGAGAAGAGAAGCTGATGCACCGAGCCCTAGCAATTGCTCCGGGAAGGCGAGGAGGAGGATAATTGATGAAAGAAAAGGAGCCCACCACTGGTGAAGCAATACGAGAGAATATAGGCCGAGGACTATGGCGCCGAAGAGCTTCCCCACTCTACGCATAGCTATGGCTGAGGCCTGGGCCCCGAAAATAAGCACCAGTACCTGGAGAAGCTGCTCCACATGCGCAAATGGTTCTTGCCTAACTGGTCTACCGGGTAGAGGTATTGCTCCCAGGTAAGCTGTTATCGCGGATAAACCCGCGCCAATGCCTAGGCCGACGAGTAGCACTTCTACGGGGCCTAGCTCGCTTCTAGGCCTCCCTAGGTCCTGTCTTCTGTGTCTCGGCAACTGTTCTCCTCCTACCCTCCCTTTCCTCCACTGTGCTCTCCTCCTTTCTCTCCTCTAAAGCTGTAGCCGCTAAGAGGAGTACAACGCTTATGACTAGGGAGTAGTAGGCGTACTCGGCTGCCTGGTTAGCGTCTTGCTCATCGCCCTTGGCCAGCGCTATCGCTGCTACTACTAGGAGTACTATGAATACTGCTGCGAAGAACTGGCCCACCTTGTATAAGTTCTCGATGATTACCCTTCGCCGGGAAGCTTCTTCGCTGCTCTCCGCCTAGCTTTGCGCTTTTTCCTCGCCACTTGCCTGCCCCTCCCTGCTATACCGGCTCCAGAGAATATTGCCTTTCTCATCAACAATGTAGAGTACTCTGTGAAGAGGGA
>JALVHV010000166.1:0-2120 GCA_027028845.1 Pyrodictiaceae archaeon
CTATTAAGTCCCATGCCTAGTATGGCTGCTGTCATAGCGGAGAGCTTTATCCCTACATCGGGTAATGCGTAGTAGAGTATGAAGAGTTGCAGGAGCATTGGTGTGCCGCGTATAAGTTCAACATATGCTACGAGGAGGGCTCTTAGCCAGGCTGGGCCATAGACCCTACCCATGGCTATGAGTGAGCCAAGGCTAAAGCCTATAGCGAACGAGATTGCTGTTAATATGAGCGTGTTTCTTAGCCCATACAGTAGTAGGTGTCCATAGGACGCTAGTACTTCAGCTAATCCGCTTATCATATCTGTGTTCTCCTCGCTATTCTTTCTATGAACTTTCTTGTCCTCTCGTGCTTGGGGTGACGGAGTATTTCCTCTGGCGTTCCCTTCTCAACTATGACTCCGTGATCTAGAACCATTATCTCGTCAGCTGCTTCGAGCGCGAAATCCAGCTCGTGCGTCACTATGAGCATCGTTTTTCGCTGCTTAGCAAGCTTCTCAATAACCTTTAGTACTTCTCCTACTAGCTCGGGGTCTAGAGCCGATGTAGGCTCATCCATGAGTATTATAGAGGGCTCCATTGCTATGGCGCGTGCTATAGCTACGCGTTGTTGTTGTCCACCACTTAGCTGAGCAGGGTACTTGTTCCATAGGCTCTCATCTATCCCCACCATGCGGAGAGCCTCGATAGCCTTCTTTGTTGCTTCTTCTTTGCTCATCTTCTTTACCTTGATTAGTCCTATCCTAACATTATCGAGTGCTGTTAGGTGCATGAAGAGGTTGAATTGCTGGAACACGAAGCCTATTCTCTCTCTTATCTTGCTTATACTCATCGATGGACGTGGGAATACCTCGTGGCCTTCCAGCTCTATTCGGCCTTTATCAGGGCGTACCAATAAGTTGATGCATCGGAGAAGAGTTGATTTCCCCGAACCCGAGGGACCTATTATTACCTTGACCTCGCCACGTCGCACAGTAAAGCTGACTCCTCTAAGTACTTGTAGCTTTCCATAACTTTTCCAAAGGTTCTCTACTCTTAGCACTATGTCATTCGTCATGCCTGTTGCCCGCCTCCTAAACCAGGTATGCTGAGTTTCTTATAGAGGAAGCCTGCGCCAAGGCTCGCACTATAGGTTAGGACAAAGTATATGAGGGCTACAAAGACAAGCGGAGGCATATAATCAAGTATAACCTGTGCTACGTGGACTGATTGTGTGAACAACTCAGCTACGCCTATCGCATAGGCTAGAGAAGTATCCTTGAGATCAATAGTGAATTGGTTCACAAGACCCGGGATAGCTATGCGAAAAGCTTGCGGAGCTATGACATTGATAAAGGCCTCAACTGGGCTCATTCCGAGACTAAGTGCTGCCTCCCATTGACCCCGTGGTATAGAAAGTATAGCACTGCGTATAATTTGTGACTGGTACGCGAAGCTACGTATACCAATTGCTATTATCGCTGACGCTATTGGGGAGAGCTGGATGCCAATAGAAGGAAGCCCAAAGAATACTAGGAATAAGATGACGAGAAGAGGGATTCCTCTGATAGTCTCCTCTATAGCAGTTGCTATACGTGATACCCAGGTTGGTCCATAGACCTCGAGAAAAGCAAGTAAGGGGCCAATTAGGAGCCCTATTCCAAAGCCCCCGAATGTTAATATCAGTGTAGTAGGAAGCCCCGATAATATGACGCCTATGTAGGGCCTTAGTGGCTCAAAAAATGCTATGGGGTTCAAGGCTCTGCTCCCCTAATGATTTCATCATGTATGGCGATTTAGCTGCCAAAGTACTTCTCGACAAGCTTGTTCCACTCTGGACTATTCATTATCTCTTTTAGTGCTTGGTTAAGCTTGTTGAGCAGCTCTGTATCACTCTTCCTGACCGCAAAGCCGTACTTCTCGCCGGTCTTGACAACGAAGGCGATGATTACTGGGTATTTCTTAGTAAACATTTTCGCGACTGGCACATCTAGCATAACTGCATCTATTCTACCATTTACGAGGTCTTGTACTGCTAGTACATAGCTACTATACTCCTTTATCTTTATGTCTATATTGTGCTCCTTTACGTACTTCTTTAGGTAATCGGCTGCCGTTGTTCCAGTCTCGACACCAACAGTTTT
>JALVHV010000166.1:2220-7059 GCA_027028845.1 Pyrodictiaceae archaeon
GCTATACCTGCGATTATTACGATTATTACTACAATTGTTGCTATGAGCGCTGTCTTTGAGGCCAATCCCTATGCACCCCTCCTTTTCCTACCAACTTATAAGACTCCGTAATGATAGAGGGACAGAATCTAGGTAAAAAAACATGTTTCCGAGAATGTATCGTTCAATGTATCTATCCCTTTGCAGCCTTTATGCACACAAAGCCATGGCGCTGAGTAGGCTTAGTAGGAGACTCGTGCCTAGGTCTCTCCCAAGGCTTATAGCTAAGCACAGCTTTTTCGTCTATAATCACGAACCCTGTATCACGTAACATTTTCTTAGTCTCTAATAGTGTATAGAAACGAGCATAGCGGTAGAATGGTGACCTGTCTTTCCGTGCAGCATAGTATATTCCCCATGGCGAGTCGCGGGGGACAATGCACGCAATTAGGATTCCACTGTCCCTTAATACTCTTCTTGACTCGGTAAGCAGTATTAATGGTTCATCGACGAAGCATAAGGTAACTACAACTAGGACAACATCCACGGAATTGTGTCTTATTGGGAGGAGCTCGCCGACCCCTTGTACTGAGTCAACACCTCTTCTCTTAGAGATGACTAGTACCCTCTCTGCTGGATCAATATTAATACAACCTAGTCTTGAGGCAAAGAAACCAGTGCCACCACCTACCTCGACGCAGATCCTCTTCTCAGAGGGAATCATTGACTTCACTAGGCGTAGTTCATTCAACGCAGTTATCCAATTCCTATCATACCACTTATCATAGCGCTCTGCTAAGACATTAAATATATGGAATACCGTTACAACCACCCCGGGCCGTACACGGCGAAGCAGAGGCACTAAACAACTACCTACGTCTCAAAGGCACGAAGCTTGCCTATATCATAGAGTCATCTCTAGTGCTTCGATAATGGATAGCGGTGCACAAGCTATGACAACGATGAACATTAGTCTTGGATACGTCGCTGCATCGTCCCTAGTGGCACTCATTACCTCTATAGTGACAACAAGGGCGTGGATTAGAGTAGCACATGAGAGGGGGCTTGTCGGGAGAGACATGAACAAGCCAGAGAGGCCCCAGGTGGCAGAGGCTGGCGGAGTCTGGCCGATGATAGCTGGGAGCTTCGGGGTCATGACACTAATAGCTCTTTATCGTTACTTATCCGGCATATACTACCATATAGCTGAGACATTTGCGCTCGTAGCACTGCTCCTCTTATCAGCCTTGCTAGGCTTCCTTGATGACTTGCTTGGATGGAAGAAAGGACTACCTAGGTGGCAGAGAATAGTATTCATGGCTCCTATATCCCTTCCACTAGTAGTGATAAAAGCTGGCGTCTCACGCATAGCTCTACCAGTTATCGGGGTAGTTAATCTCGGGCTGCTTTACCCTCTTGTAGCTGTACCAGTAGGCATACTTGGCGCCGCTAATGCATTCAACATGATAGCTGGCTATAACGGGCTCGAAGCAACAATGGCGATCCTATTATCCGTGTCTATTGCAGCGTTCTCCGCGATAAAGGGCTTATACCTGGTCTCAGCGCTCTCAGCCATAATGGCGCTAGCTGTTCTAGGCTTCCTAGTCTATAACTGGTATCCCGCTAAGGTATTTCCTGGGAACACCTTCACCTACGGATTCGGCGCCTATTATGCTGCACTGGTCATCCTCGGCAATATGGAGAAAGCCGGGATAGCTTTCTTCACCTTATACTTTATTGAGTTCTTGCTATTTGTACGAGGCCTGCTCAATGGCGTATATAAGGAGAACTTCGCTAAGGTACTTCCAGATGGCACACTAGCCGAGCCCTATGATAAGATATACAGTTTAACACACTTAGCGATAAGAGTTCAGAGAAAACTCCGCGGCAAGGCTACCGAGCCCGGAGTTGTTGCATTCATAGCACTGCTTCAATGCATTATCTCCCTTCTCGTCATACTAGTATATGCGGTAAGGTGATGCCCGTGAAGCTCTATGTTAGGGAATGCCTAGAGCCCAGCGGCGAGTTAAAGCCCCTTCCCTCGCTATGGAGTAGCCTAGTAGCTATCTTCGCGGCCGCTGCCCAAGGAGAAGCAGAGATAGCCCCTATAGATACGAGGAATCCATGCATAAGAGAGGCCATCGCTTTACTGACTTCTCTCGGCTACCGCGCCGAAAAGCTATCGTCGGAAAAACTCTTCGTGAAAAAAGAGGATACCCTGCTTAAGCCTCTTACTCATCGCCTTAACCTTGGCTGCGGTCTTCTTGTAGCCGAGCTTGCAGCGGCCTTCTTCGCTGTACAAGCGCCTCCCCAATCACAGCTAGTACTAAGAGCGACTGGCTCAGAGTACCTTGTTTCCCTCGACACTCGCGAGTTTAGGGAAGTCATAGCATCGTTGGGTGCACGTATCTGGGGTGGAGGCTCTGCGCAAAGATACCTTGTTGTCGAGAAAGTAGCGGCTCCACCACCCCGTATCCTCCGACTAGGCACAAGGAATGCTGCACTTGTTGCCTCAGCTTTGCTAGCACTTATCAGTGTCTCCGAATCAGTTACTATCAGAGTACTCCTGCCAAGCCTCTATGCCCTAAGCAGGCTCGACGCAGCAATGGATATTATCAATAAGCTTGGATACGACGTAGAACGAGCTAATGGCTTAATCAAGGTAGAGAAGGAGAGCAATACAGGAGTAGAGGAGCTAAAGCCTCGTTCCGGAGTAGCGGAAACCCTTAGCATAGCAATGCATGCAAGCCTCTGTGGAAGAGCCGAGATAGCCCTAGACGTGAAGAGCTTTGGACAGAAGGAGAAGGAAGAACTCCTCTACCTACTAAGTATAATAGGCTACGAGACCGAGCAGCGCGGTGAACAATTCCTTTTATCATACTCTGCTCCTAGAAACTTTGTATACACAGTTGATAATATCCCAGAGCTTATTGTCCCCCTAGTAGCACAGGCAAGCATGGTCGGTGATAGCGGTATTGCCGGAATAGCGCCTAGTTTACTTGAAGGCCTGATTTCCAAGGCCTTAGAGAGAGTCGGGGCTGAGCTAGGAGCAGATATATATCTAGAAGGGAATGAACGAGTACGAGTAATTAAGCCCATTGCTAGGCCAGCTAGGAATCAATACACGTGTAGTGGTCTTGATCCAGCGTCCTGCTTCCTCGTACTCAGTGCCTCATTAGCGAGGCAAAGAAAGCTTCTACTCCTTGACGCGGACAAAATAATAGGTCTCTTACCCTTTGGTCCCGAGAGGCTCCAAGAACTGGGGATTGATATAATAGTGCAAAAATAAGGAAGAAATGCCATGACTTATGCGGATCTCCGTTACGCTGATGGGAGGAATGTATAGCCAGTTACTTGTCTTAGCTTCTTGCTGAACGTCGCGATCTTCTGTATTCTTAGTCGCTCGGCAACGGCTAGTGTTATTGCATCTGATAAGTTTAGGTTATTCTTTTTCATAAGCTCAACGGCCTTCTCTATATCATCGGCGCTGACATTATATATCGTTATTCTACCTGTTTTGTGCAGGAACATGAGATAGGATGATAGCTTCTCTATGGCTTCTACGGCTTTTTCGCGGGCATTTATATTGGTATAGAGGGCCTCTATACCGGCCTTGACGTCTCCTCCTACTACTCCACTAGCGGCCGCTACAGCTGTCTTGGATAGGGCTTCTACTAGCGCTGTACTCGGTATAACTATGTCTTCAACGCCCTCCTCTGCTCTGCTAAAGATGTTAATAGCGAAATCGGCTCCCTCTTTGCCTAGTACTAAGCGAGTGAGGACTGTGGAGTCAACTAGTAATGTATTTACAGCCATTCATGAACACCCCTCTTATACGTGATTAGCCAGGTAGAACAAACTTGTCTATATCCTCGGGGCTCACATCAGCCTCCGCAATTCCACGAAGCTTCTTAACTTCGGGTGCCTTAGCAAATCTTATGTAGAGCTTCATGGCTTCTCTAATGGCCTCGCTGCGGGAAAGACCATGAAGCTGGGCTGCCTTATCGAACTCTTGTAGAAGATCACGTGGCACACGTACATAAATCGCTGAAGCCACACTCATAGAGATTCACCACTCATATCGCTTCTATATCATATTTGCTCGTTTTATGTTAGAACATCTACTATAATTTATACCTTTTTCTCGGCATACAACAAAACATAGATAAACGTGTGATTACAATATTGATTATAGCTGATGAGGCGAGGAGGCCTTAAAAGCTACCTGTACACGATTCTCGCATCTCCCGGGAGCAAGGTATGCCAACCGGGAGAAAATTCACGCCCTACAGAAGGGTGTTAGAGGAGCTCAAGTTAAAACAAATAGATGTATACCGATTTAAGGATCATGACGAGATCAGAGTACTTTCTGGAAACAAGGTACTAGTGATAAAACTACCAAAGCACCGAGAAGAAATGACGCTAGAGGAGTTTCGTTCATCCGTACTTGCTGCACTAAAACAACAAAAATAACTGGGGCCATCCCCCGTTAAGACATACTATGCCGTCAGTTGACTATGAAGGATGCTCTTAGCTAATGCTTCAAGTTTTTTGGCATGAATATCTTCAATTCTGGATGTTATTGCTTGAAGCTCCTCGGAAGCCGCAGCGACTAGGTCGTTGCGTACTTTTGCGAGTCCTGGTCTTTTGAGGAGCAGCATTAGGTGAACTGGAACACGATGCTCTATCCACAGCCTTTGGGCTGTTTCTTCGAAGAGGCGCCGTATCTCCCAGTGGGCGTGGGGGTGGAGCCTCATCGTGGCCATGTGGAGGTATTCGCGTAGGTTGGTCGTGACGAGTATGTGTGCGGCTAGGGCGTCGGGCTGGGCGTAGCGGAGCCCCTGGTCTATGCCCTTGCCC
>JALVHV010000167.1 GCA_027028845.1 Pyrodictiaceae archaeon
ATTCTATCACGTAATCCGGGAACTCGTCTGGATGACCACTAAAACTCCTAACAGCCTCGATAACAGCGTTAACAACGTCTCTCGAACTTGGGTATGGATATTTCTTCTTATGTTTCGGCCTAAGTTTTTCTTCTTCTTTCAAAACCTCCTCTAATACGTCGTCCGGCACATAATCAAGGCCTAGAGACCTGTTCCCCTCCAAGACCTTATCGCCTTCTTTCCCTAAGCCTAACAGAGTAGACGAGCCTTCTCCGAAGTTTTCCTCTCGAGGATATGCCGACATCCTCGCCAGTTGTTACTACTCTTACGCTAAAATGCTTCCTTAGCTCCTTGATAATTCTAGAGGCACTACCTCTATCAGATAGGAATATATCAGCACCGTTCCTTAGCTCAACTATATCTATGATGCTCTCTACTAGGTGACTATTACTGTTAAAGAGAGCCGAGAGTTTCTCAGCAAGTCTTCTAGGCTCTACTCCCCTAAGCTGGACAAGGACATTATAGTCTCCTCCACGGGCATCCTTGCATAGAGGACATATAGTTGGCCTTGCATAGATAGTCACTCTATATGACTGAGTCGCGGGCTCATCAATACCTTCCAATATGAATTCAAATTCTAGTCTATAAACTGTTCTCCAAGAGGGCACGGTCTCAGCATACATATCTACGAGTCTGTACTCTCTTACTAAGCTAGTGCAAGGCCTTACATGATCATTAACATACCACTCAAGGAACCGTCTCGTAGCCTCCGCTAAGTCCCCGCCTTCTACCCATTTATGGCCAAGCCGTATACTTCCACAATACTTGCAGTATTCGAATTCAAGTCTAGACTCTATACAGAGTAGCCTAGTAGTCTCTAGGAAACAATTTAGGCAGAGGGCTCCTACATGCTTACCTGGCTCTAATGGTCTACCGCATCTGGCACATATGTTACCCATTTTTAGCAAGCCCCTACTTGTCCTAGATCTATGGGGACAGGAACTAATGAAAATATCTTTATGGAAGCAAGAATAGTAATGATGAAATGTACCCGGCCAGAGCACAGCGATGAAGTATCCTAGTCCATCTGAACTCTTCTCCCATACTCCACGAATAAGGGATCTTCGATGACAGCTTATTGCTCAGAACTGTTCCAGTATTACTTATCCGAATCCCCCTTCACTACAACTAGCAATAACTACTATGCGGGGGCCCGGCCTTGAGCGAAGCTATTACCGGGAACCAGTATAGTGGCCTCGCATTAATGAATGAGATGAATGAAAAAGACCTCGTTAGACAAATAACAATAGTAGCATCAATGCACTCATTTCTGAGAAACTTAGGGCTGCACGCCGAGGATATACGTGAGCACCTATATGACCTCCTAGCTATATGGGCTTCTCGGACGCCCTATACATACATAGAAGGACTAGTAGAGTTGTGCAGCTATAAGGAGAAGGAGATTAGTCACCTTGTAGATTTGTACGGTGAAGAGGGCTTAGAACTTATACTATCTTCTCTAGAAAGCGACGCATGCGAGCCAAGAGAGGAAATACAAACACTCCATCTACTTATGGATGACCTAGGAGTTGCAGAACCAGTACGCTCTAAAATAATAGAAAAGGCTAGGGAGGCAGAATGCTGGGGGATAAGGTCGGCGTCAATAGCTCTCCTAATAACTCCAGCCCAGGGATAAGAAATGGATAGTCAGAGCGTACAACTAGTTGAGATAGTTTCAAAGATAGCTGATCTAGCGATAAGACGGGCTTGCGGCTTACAGTATAGTTTAGAGAATTTGCCTCCAAGCCTAAGGAAACCTGCCCGAGAAATAATCGAGCATATAGCGTCACAGCTCGTCCTACATGATAGAGACACGTTGCGATGCAAGTTATGTGGAAGAGGGCCTTTTACAAGGAAAGGACTATACTTGCACATAAGGCGCGTACATCTGGATCACGTATACCAGCTTGCACGCCGAGAACTAGAGGAGTATCTCTGGCGATTAAAGAACACATAGATTTCAGCGGGTCAGGAGGGGCGGAGCTTACTCACAGCTCCATAAGTGGAGCTCATAATTGGAGTCTATCTTCATCCCCTCCTTGTTCTTCCTTGCTTTTACTCCTTTATTGAGTCTCTAGTTATTACCTTGATGCCTTTCTCTGTCTCTAATACAACAAGTTTTACTCCATCTCCTAGCACTATATCGCCTTGATATACATAAATATCATCATTGAATTCTATGCGCTTAAACAGAGATAGGGCTTGCTTAACCCTTGGCTTCAAATCCTCGCCAGCTATGTAAATCGCCTTAAGCTTCGCGGGCTCCGGGAACAACAACATACCTTTATCAATAGTTGATATAGTAGCTATATACTCAGCCTCGGAAGAACCTCGCCCAGGCCTTATTAGAACTACTACTTTGTTTGGCGTCGACTTATACCTCTCTTTCATATCTGCTACTAACTCATAGAAATCTCGGACACTCATCCTCCATTCCTTCTCTAGGCGCAAAACCGTTAAGCTAACTCCTTCTACATCCTTTTTTTCTGCATTGAAGACACGTACTGTGACTTGGCTAGCCATGCTTGATTCCTCCTCACATAGTCCGGGATGACTAAGCTTAAACAATCCTCCTTGGCTCTGCATCCATAAACAATCTTAGGCAACCTCATATAGCCTGGGCACGGGTACTAGGTAAAAATGGCCTATGAAGAGTTCCTCAACTACGGCGGAGCTGATACAGGGCTCAAGGAATATATGATGAATCAGCCGGGCCTTGAGGCCTTTCTTACACCATTATTTCTTGTATCCTATTTTCCTTAGGAATGCTCTTCTCTCAGCTATATCATTATCACTTTCTACGCCGACAGGAGTATAGCCATCAACTACTCCTATTATCCCTCGCCCTTGGTCGGTTTCGATGACAACTACTTGCAACGGATTAGCAGTAGCTGCATAGAGTGTTACGACCTCTTGTACATGCTTTAATGCGTTAAGCACATTTATTGGCCATGCATCACGTATATATATTACGAAAACGTGGCCCGCTGCAATACGCTTAGCAGCCTCAATAGCATACTTCTTCAGCTCCTCATCATTGCCCTCAAACCGGATTAGTCTCTTCTGGCTTGCCTCGCAAAACGCGAGCCCGAATTTTATTCCAGGCACACTTGTAACGAGAGCCTCATACAAATCCTCAACGGTCTTAATAAAGTGCGCCTGTCCTATAATTACATTAGCTCCCTCCGGGATAGGTATGTCAACAATATCTATCTTTTTTATCCTAGGAGATAGTTCAACCATGGACCAATCTCCCCCACTAAATGATATCGGGGATTAGATTACTTATAGGCTTTAACTAGAACGACCAAGATCAGTATATGAGAACATTTCATCGATAACCGTATCCGTGGCAACCTTGTCACATTTATCCAGCTGTATGCTAACATGCGGCTGCCTCTTATCCTCAATAAGTGTATCTATACCCAGAATCAAACAATTTATAGGATTCTTAAACTTTATTTCGTACATACTAGTATACATGGCCTCACTCCTAAGCCTCAGATCAACAGAATCAAGACGACCATATATTCTATGCTTATTTACTAGTACTCTGTCATCTGCTAAGCACTCAACGACTATCTCTACCCTATTATCAAGCTCTCGTACCTTTACACCAACTACATTATTGTGAATAATCCTTGATTTTAGAATCATGTTAACCGATACCCTTCTCTCCTATTCTAGCCGCATAGAGCTGTGTAATGGTGTAGAATAGTATACTTTACCGGAAACAGATAAGTTTGGTAAGAGAGAAGACCAGTTCATTATTGGGGAAGCGGGGCTCGAGGACACCTAAATGGGTCTACTTAGGTACTTGGGTGCAAAGCTATGACGCAGTCTCTGAGCCAACAGCGTCGTATAGATTTCCTTCGTCATATAGTGAATAGGGTGCTTGCAAGTAGTAAAGTATCTCAACAAATAATAGACGATATTAAGAAGGCAGTGGGGAGAGCAGAGGACCGTTTCAAGTTTGATGCTTTTAGTGGGGATGTAAGAAGGCTAGCAGATTATATTAGGAGTAGGGACTTTAACGACTTAGTCAATATACTAAAGAGTACTCCTGAAGGACTGGATGTGCTTAGGCGAATACTAGAGGAGGCAAAAAAGGCCTACAGCGACATACCTGAAGTAGTAGAAGCTATTGAACAGAGGCTAAAAGAGCTAGGAGAACCCGTTAAGGGAGAGATTCGCAGAGAACAGCCTATTAGAAGGCTAGCTGAGAAGCTCCAGGAGAAGGGCTTTAGAGTAATCCGAGTTGATGAAAAGGAAGCATTAATAGAACTATCTAAAGATGCTATGCGGATAAGAATTCTAGGAATCAGAGTGAAAGACTCGAAAATAATAGCAGACATTGAGGTGCATGAACTTAGTGCAGCTAATGAGGACGAGTTTGTAGGTAAGCTATTGAATCTTGTCAGCTAGAGCAAGGCTCCGATAATATTATGGATTAGTTTTGTGAGCCTTGTCTTAAGCCCAAGTTTGCCACTGAACCATTCCTCCAGCATATCTTCATCAACTTTTCCTAGTATCTTCTCAATAGTTTGCTGACCTAGGCTAGCACCGATTCTGAAAATGAGCCTATGGAGCCTTGCTTGATAAATAAGCGGTCTTATCCGTGTAACATATTCATTAATATCAAGGCTCAAGACATTATTGCTTATTTTAAGCGACTTGTACGCAGCTATTGCTGATAAAATAGCTGGTCTTATGCCTTCGCCTCCGAGGCTCATAATAAGCCCTGCAGCCTCGCCAAGCCGTATACAGTTCTTTTCAAATATCTTGATCCTCGGAATAAGTGTAAGAATAGAATAATTTTCTTTAATTATGTATTTATCTATATTATTTATATTAAATATTTTTTCAAGTATCCCTATACTTCTATATCGAGGATTATTAACACCAACAAAACCACCACCGACATTGATCTCGTCACCCTTGCTAAACGCCCAGACAAGACCAGGAGAATACCGGAAATCAACCACCTGTAATGCTTCTTCCCGAATACCGATCATGTTTTCCACATAGGCTTGCCATACAACTATCTTGGCACCCTCTGAGCTAAAGGGGCCACGTGCATCAAATACTATGCCAGAGAGTCCCGGGGAACCACACTCTTGTTTTTCCTTAACGAGTCTAGTCCTTACACTAGCTCGTAACCTATCGAGCCATTTACCTTTGTCTATTATGTACCATACTGGTTTCTCGAACACGACGCGTCTAACTATCTTGCCAAGCGGACCATATATACTGAAAACGCGTATCTTATCTACAATAGGTGGTTCAGGAACACCATTCTTTAGCAAGAACTGAGATATCTGTGCAGGAATTGCCTCTCCACAAGCTTTTGCATATCTAGGAACTATATCATATAGCTGCACATCTAAATTGCCACGCTTAGCTAAGTAGGCCAGTACTGAGCCAGCAACACCGCCACCAAGCACCGTGATAGAGTTATGATTATCAGACATACCGCACTAAACCCCTCGCCTAGGACACATAGAACTCAGGATAGAATAGGACACTGAACCGCCAAAAATATAGGTAGTTTTAATGTAGTACCTAAACACTGGCATAACCCACGATAGAGACGCGTATCAATGCCACGAGGCTCATAAAGGGCTCTATATCTTTTGCCCCTTACCCCTCACATATACGTAGCACACGTAAGGGGGTGATACCCGTGACAGCAAGACATATATCAAATGAAGAACTCGAGCGTATACTAAGCCAAACAGAGGAGAAGGAACGGAAAGACCCCAAAAAGCGATGGATCATGAGAATGCTAAGAAGTGCTAAGCAATATCACAAGATGTGCCCATACTACGATAAGAGAACAGGTAAGTGCTTCCTCAAGCTAGGAGAGCGCTGCGAACGTGACGGCAAGTTTGACGGATGCCCAGTCTTCATCGAGTGGCTATCTCAGAAGTACGACGAGCTTAAGTCAAAGGGAAGACCATTACCCATGGACTTCCTAGACTTGACGCTAGCAGTCTAGATCTATGAGAAACTAGGAGCAACTAAAAAGTACATATTTTTCTAAAAACAGTATCATTAACATGAATATTACTAATGCAATAATTAGTCTAAACTGTCTATTATTTTCTTCTTCAAGTATAGCATTCGTTAGAGTAAGTAGACTAAATACTTTTATAAAGCAATTGCCGCCACTAAGGAGCATTGCAATATTAATCACATAAGGAGAATACAATACCAGGTACCTATTAGCACCATTAACTTCGCCGGCAACGTTAACACCGAGTGATGGAAGGACGCTATCACTGCTAAGATAGATACGTGCACTAAGGCCTAGCAAACGCGCAGCAACGAAGTGCACAAATTCATGCAGTATTAGATAGACCAGCGGAACCAATAGGGCAATCATCACTCGCATAGAGAGACCCTATATCGAAACTACTGCTGTACTAATACAAAAGAAGCAACATAAAACTACTAAGCAGCTATAATAGAGCTATATGAGAGAACCCTGGTACAACTAACAGTAAGAGTCATGGTTTAAGATAAACTGTTGAAGCATACCTCTTTTTCTTCTTTTTCATGAATAAAGAAGATGCCACTAATATATGAAAAGTAAGCTGAAACTATTAGGCCTAGAGAACGTGCTAGTAATTTATACTATGTGTATAGAGCGTAGTAACGACCTTCCTCGTCCCCCTCCACAATACCCTCTTCGACTAGCTTGTTAAGCGCATATCTTATCTTGTCCTCGCTTGCGAGCCCAGATAACTTGCTGTGGAGTTCTCTAACAGTCATTGGTCTTTCCTGGAGAAGCTCGAGTATAATATCTCTGAGTTGATCCTCATTAGGGGCTACAACAACGACTACATCATCATCCTCGTATAGCTTATCAAGTACTATTCCCTGGTCATAAACAAATACTTCTTCAGAGTTATTTCGGCGCCTGGGATCCGCTGCCACTGCGAATCCGCCTCCATGCATTTATTCCGTGCCCACACCCTTTTATAGCCCTTACATTTTAAAGGGATAAA
>JALVHV010000168.1 GCA_027028845.1 Pyrodictiaceae archaeon
CGCTGAGCGCGCCGAGCGTCCGTCCGTGAAAGGAGCCCCGGAAAGCAACAATCCTCCTACGCCCAGTATAGGCCCATGCTATCTTCAGCGCAGCTTCAACGGCCTCAGCGCCACTATTAGCAAAGAGGACAGAGTCCGCCCCGCTCGGGGCGATGGAGGAGAGCTTCTCAAGAGCCTCTTCCTGGACGCTGCACTCGAAAGACGGGTTACAAACCACGAGTTCGTCGAGCTGTGCCTTGAGGCGCTCAACTACGCGTGGATTATTATGGCCTAGGAAGGCAACACCGTGCCCTGTGTGGAGGTCTATGTAGCGGCGGCCACCAGTGTCCCAAATGTACTGCATATAGGCCTTTGCTACCCTAAGGCCCCTAGAGCCATAGTAGCGTAGAAGCTCTAGAGCCAAGAGAAAGCCCTCAGCCCTGGTTACTTCCTAGCCTGCTCCACGACGTACCTGGCTATGAGCCCGGCCACGTCTACCCCGGTGACCCTGGCTATGTTCTTGTACTCCGGTACAGCGTTAACCTCTAGAACAAGGTAGCCTCGCTCCGGGTCCTCAACCACATCGACACCACCTATCTCCACTCCGAGAGCGTGGCAGGAGCGCAGCACCAGGTCCTCGAGAATCGGGTCCACCCGGGCTGGCTCTGCTCTCCCGCCTCTCGCGGTATTGGTTATCCAGTGCTCGCTTACCCGATAGATGGCGGCTGGGACCTCGTCGCCAATACACATTGCGCGAATATCCCTCCCAGGCTTATCAATATACTCTTGCACGTAGTGCACGCGGTACATGCTGCCAAGCATCTCGCGGTGCTCCGCAATAGCTCTCGCGGCCTCCTCGTCACTCGCGAGCGCTGCTAAGCGCCCCCAGCTACCCATAACAGGCTTCATGACGACAGGGTAGCCTAGTTTACGAGAAGCCTCAACAGCACCCTCAATGCTATAGGCTAGAAGCGTGCGGGGCACCGGGATCTTGTTACGATAAAGCACAGAGAGGCTCCAAGCCTTATCCTCGGCCAACGCGAGGGCGAGACTACTATTGATAACCCTCACGCCCCAGGACTCAACGGCGGCAGTAGAGGACATGGCGCGGTAGAAGCTAATAGAGCGCTGAAGAGCTATATCCGCCTCCGCGTACCCGCCTATCTCGAGAATACTGGAGGACACGTGGATAGGCTCAACCTCTGCTAGGCCGCGGAGGCGCTCAAGAATCATCTTCTCGTCGAGACGAAGCACATCGTATAGGAAAAAGACGCGCGTCAAGACACGGGGGCACCTCCTCTTTACTCTCCCCAGTCCTCCTGAACACCCTCGAATGGGCGGAGAGCTAGGTTACCATTCGAGTCACGGTAGACCTCGAGAACTACTCCACAGTCATGCTCGATTAGCTCGCCCGGCATAGCGTCGTCCGGGACCTCTACTGGGTTACCACAGACCGGACACTTGAGCACTGGCACCTCTTCACACCCCTCTACGGTACTGATTCATGTACCCAGCGGTACTTGGGTACGGTACAGTGTTTAAGCACGTTCTCTCAATAGATGGTTCGGTTCCGGCACCCCTGCTTACTAGGTGGGCCACTCCCCCTTCTCCCCCACTTTATTAAATCCGTGCACAGCGGGGCGAATGGAATCGGAGCACCAAATACATAGTGTTGCTCCAGCTAGTGCAGCTGCCGAAGAGGTGCGCTACAAGCCATGATACGTGTAGCGATACTAGGGGGCTCAGGCTATACTGGTGGAGAACTCTTACGCATCCTGGCTGCCCATCCCTATGTCGAGGTAGTCTATGTTACGAGCCGCGAGTACGCGGGGGCCCCCATATACTTCGCTCACCCCAATCTGAGAGGCTATTACCAGGGGCTCAGGTTCGAGAAACTAGTTCTCGACAAGGCCCTCGAGGCAGACACGGTGTTCTCCGCTCTACCCCACGGGGTAGGATTGGAGACGACGGCTAAGCTCCTCGAGAGCGGCGTACAAGTAGTAGATCTCAGCGCTGACTATAGGCTCAAGGACCCCGGGGCCTATCGGGAGTGGTATGGCTTCGAGCACCCCTACCCCGATCTCCTCGAGAAAGCCGTCTATGGTCTCCCCGAGCTCCACCGAGACGAGCTACCCGGGGCAAGGCTCATAGCGAGCCCTGGCTGCAACGCTACAGCAGCGATACTGGCTTCAGCCCCCCTCGTGAAGCACGGGCTACTAGCAACCAATAGGGTAATAGTGGACGTGAAGGCGGGGAGCAGTGAGCGGGGCTCCAAGCCCAGCCGCTCATCCCATCACCCAGAGCGAGAGGGCGCTATGCGCCCCTACTCGCCGAGCGGGCACCGCCACGCAGCCGAGGCCGAGCAAGAGCTGAGCCGATTAGCTGGTGGG
>JALVHV010000169.1 GCA_027028845.1 Pyrodictiaceae archaeon
TTTATCATATGGCTCTCGCTCTTCGAGCTAATGACAGTAATAAGCTTCCTAATACAGAGACGTGGCGGTGTTGGAGATAAGCCCATTGCGCCAATGGTCCCCAAGGGATTTGTTGTGACAGATAAAGGTATACTGCTTAAGGGGTCACTTGGGAGGATTATTGGCTTTCCTTTGCCGGATGGTACTAGAGTAGAGGTAAATGAGGCTAAAGGCTATGTAGAGATAATAGAGCCCAAGGGTACCCGGATAAGGCTATACACTATGAAGGCTAAGAGGCTATATGAGATAATACAGAGATATGGGCTTAGAAAAAAGAAGGAAGAATCCTAGATCTTACTTTCTTCAACCATCTTGTACTCTAGGCCTTCCAGCTCGGGATGCTTCTCGAGCTCCTCGAGCATGGCTTCTAGTCGCTCTTTCTCCTTAATCCATCCCTTAGGGCATCCCTCGCCGACGCGAATTGGTTTATCAAGTCTAGATAGCAGGACTACTCTGCTCTCTATTTGCTGCGATACGATCTTGTATCCAGTCATGTCTGCGAATTTCTTGGCTATGCGTAGTACCTCTAAGTGTTTTAGCATATCCTCTTTTCTGAGTCTTTGTCTAGACGCACCAACGTACATATAGGATTTTAGCTCAATATATGTTGGCTGGGATACCTCTACCATTTTTGCCCAGGCTTTAAGTGCTTGATCGTGAATATTGAAGCTCCTCACAAGAGTGAATCTTATCACTGTTGGGCTTGAAAAGCTTGGTAAGAGTTCCAGTGTTTTCCAGGTAAGCTCCCATGCCCGCGGTACTAGAGGCCTGTTAAACTTATTATAGCTATCCTTATCCCATGCCTCTATGCTTATATATAGCTGTGTTGGCTCCTCCTCTAAATCGGCTAGAACATCGGGCCTTACTCCTCGCGTGACGAGAAACGTTGTTATTCCGCGTCTATGGTACTCCTCGATGAGTTCGCCTAGGCGCGGATATAGAGCAGGCTCACCCGTAAGGCTAATTGCGGCATGGCGCGGATTCATGGCTTCCTCTATCCTTTTACGCATCCTATCATCGAGGCGTGGGTGGCCAAGATACCCCATAACTGATTCTCTGTGAGCCTCGATACTCCCCTCAACAATGAGTTCGGGGTCATCTACCCATGGTAGCTTTGTTTCATCAAACTTAAGCGTATCAGTTGGTCTCAGACGCCAGCAATGCAGGCACGCATTCCAGCACCAGAGAGCAGCTGGTGTCATCTGTATACACTGGTGGCTAGCAATGCCATAGAACTTACACTTATAGCAAAAGCGTTCCTCAACTATAGCTGCATGTGTCCAGTGACACTTCTTATATGCACTATGCCTCCCAATTATTATGTAGCCCTGCTTCTCTAGGATCTTATACAGAGTCCTATACGGCTCAGGGAAATCATCTATCCGGAATCTCCAGCGTTTACCCCTAACAGTTCTCAGGCTTATTTGCTGCAAGCACCTATCCCCCTGCTCTCTTGTACACGTGTTAACACAGCCGGGCTAATAACTGCTGCAACCCCTACCCTTATTACAGGTTTTACTAGTACATCCTGGTAGCGCATAGGAAGTGTATTGAATCGTGTACTTAAGTCCTACTAGCTACTAAGAAAAACTTGCTCTTTCCTTGTAAAGTAAGGGGGGTTGAGGAGCACACCCTTTAGATGACCTCGTATAGGGATGAATAAAGTGGCCAGGACCGACCCCATTACTCCTGGCTGCTCAGCGCTCCGCCATTAGGCAAGCCTCATATTTCGGGCCCAAAGGTCTTCATCATTGCGGGTGCTGAGCCAACACCTAGCTGAAGGAAACACGTGATGAATTCCCTGTGGACTGAGCATAAAACTACTTAGGGATCATCAACATCTATGGGTTCCCCATTCTTTTCAACTACTTCCCAGAACTCCTCAACGCTGCTAATACGTTTAAGCGAGGAGTCCTCAAGTGCTCCCTCTATGCGTAGTAGACGCTTCTTAAATTCTATTCCTTTGCTATACCCCCCTAGTCCCTGTAGGGACACAACCCGATGACAAGGTACCACTACCAAGTCTCTGTTTTGGCGCATATAGGTGCCTATGGCTCTAGGAGAAGTACCACTAAGCCTTGCTAGTACAGAGTACGTAACAGTATAGCCTATTGGCACGAGCATAGTCAATAAATATACGATATCCCTGCGTGTCCGGGGGTCCTTCCAGCTCACCCTTTCAGCACCATATGATCAGTTTGCTGCGGGGAGGTTAAGTCATCCCCCAATACGCCTCATACCGTATTGGCAGTGATTAATAATGCTCGCTATTTCTATCAATAAGGTACCGTTTCCATCGCTATAATTTCCCTAGTAAATA
>JALVHV010000170.1 GCA_027028845.1 Pyrodictiaceae archaeon
AGGATCCTATGAGAGTGTATGTATCCAGGATAGGGTCTTGATGAGCGAAAAGAGGTCGTGGAACAAGGCTCGGATTCTCTACCAAAAACAATGATTAGTTGAATAAGTCCTGGTTGGCCGTGTTAGCCCTCGATGAGCTTTACTGGTATGGGTTGTGTCGCTGTTGGCGCGGTTGGTGCCTCGGGCTTAGCGGGCTCCGGTATCTTTTCCTCCTCGTGCTTCTTTGTGAACTCTATTGCGCCGTGTTCTAGGCTCTCTATCTTTGACCTTGTCTCCTTTATGTCCTCGAGCTCGCGCGCGTTGCTATCCTTGGCGTTTCTGAGATGGTCTATAGCTATCTTGTAGGCTTTCTCGTTTATCTCGCCTGCTAGGTAGCTCATCTTTAGGTTGGCTATTGCGCGGTCTAGTTTGAGGTTCTCGTCCTCTATGTCGTTCTTCCTCTGGTTTAGGAGTGCCTTGAGCTTCTTGGCCTCGTCCTTGAGCTTCTCTAGGCTCTTGTCCAGCTTCTTCCTCATCTCCCTGTAAACGGTGCTTGGTACCTCATTCCTGCTGTACATGTCCTCGAGGCCGCGTAGCCTCTTTAGTGCTCGCTGATAGCTTGAGATGACCTTGTAGGCTAGTGTCTTCCACTCTGGCCACACTACTACGCGGCCATCCCTGAGGTCAACTGCCTCGGCGGGGACAAAGGTTATGGTTCGAGACTCGGTCTCAACTACTACTGTCTGCACGGTTCCGTCCACGTCGCTCTCGAGGCTAACCAGCTTACCCAGGACCCTGCCATAGGGGTCATAGACTACCTCGCCTATGAATGGTTGCAGCCTCTCAACAGTAAGCGGGGGCTTAGGCATAGTAACGACCCACCGCTAAGAGGCATTCATAGCCCAGAATCCCGGTATTTAAGCGACTAGACACGTAGCGCTAAGAGGAGGAGGGAATACCGGGGCGCAGCCCACTAATAACACTGGCAGCCCCTCTTTGCCTGAGCAAGCCCCAGAGCACATGGAAGCAAGGCATGCCCCCTAGTCGCTACGGGGAGCTCCCTTGTTTCCCCCGAGGGACTGACTAGGCATGACCAGTAACTGGGATCCCTTAGGCGGCCTCGGCAAAGCCCTGGTTGCTTTGTCGTGGCTAGTAGTGGTCCTCTACACAGCCCCCGTGTTCGTGGCTGCGTGGCTCTCTTGGCCCCCTAGTACTAGCCCACCCTTCAGCCTTGCATGGGTCCTTGGCTGGAGCATTGGCCAAGCGGTGCTAAGCGCGTCGCTAGCTACGCTCGCTGGGTGGCCCCTAGGGGTTCTCGCTGGGTTCTATGACTCGAGGCTGGCAAGGATAGCTGTTGTAGTGTCATTGGCCCCCTTCATGTCCCCCGTGGTAGTTGCTGCTCTTGGGCTCCGAGTACTCTACGGCGAGGGCGGCCTGGTTTCAAGCCACCTGGGCTTTACGCGACTCCTCGCAGAGGGCTGGACAGGTGTAGTGGCGCTCCATAGCTACTTCAACATAGGCTTCGCGGCGGCAATGACAGCAGCGGCGGCAGCTGCCACGGAGAGGAGTGTCGTGGAGCAGGTAGAGCTGATGGGGCTCCGCGGTCCTCGTCTCTGGCTCCGAGTCCTCCTCCCCTTGACCTTTCGTGGAGCGCTCCAGGCCTGGGGCATAGCCTTCCTCTACTCCTTTGCCAGCGCAGCCCCATTGCTCGTAGCGGGGGCTGCCTATAGGTACTATACGCTGGAGGCTTGGCTATACAGCCTCTACTACGGGTTCCCCGGTATCCCTGGCCTACAAGGCCTCGCAGCTGTGCTAGCGCTCGTGGAGCTCGTGCTTGCCGCGCTCTTCTCAACAATCATCATGTACTTGTTAGCCCGGGGCGTTCCTTCTCCTCTCGCTGCCCGGGGCCACGGCGTGCTGAGGCTCCGTGGCCCTTACCGTGTCCTCGCGGCTATCTACACGGTTCTCGTCATCGGGTACCTCTATGCACCATTGCTAGGGATAGGCTGGGAAGCAATGGGTGCTAGCCTCTCCGAGCTCGAGAAGCTCTCCTCCATGGGCCCCGGTCTCGGCGGTGCAGTAGTCAATAGCCTTGCCTATGCTGGGCTCACTGTTGTGCTTAGCCTCGTGCTCGGGCTCGTGGTTGCCCGTGGCAGGGTCTCCTCTATCACGGCTCTCTCGTTGATAGCAGTGACCCCGGTAGCGTATGGCGTGGCAGCGGTGATAACGTACTACAACGCCCTGACTAGGATCATGTCGCCGGCCGCAGCGACCGTGCCACTAATACTCTTAGCCCATACAGCAGCCGCGCTCCCCTTGGCATCACGGGTGCTGGGAGA
>JALVHV010000171.1 GCA_027028845.1 Pyrodictiaceae archaeon
CCTCTCGGCTAGTAAAGCTTTGACGCGCTCCACTATGCCTGGCTCGTGAGAGATAAAGGCATAGTCGTGGCGCCTGCAAGGGTTCTGCCAACTAGGAGTGACAAGGCCCCCAAGTTCCTCCTCGACAAGCCTCGCTGCTGGCCTAGCGCTGAGCCTGCACACGCTCCATATAGCGCCGCTCCGGTAGACTATGCACCCGTTCTCGGCCACATGGGGCCCAGAGGCGCCTATGTAGCGCGCGAACCCGGCGACAACGTAGGCAGAGTTACCGGTCACCAGCATCACTCTTACACCGCTGTCCTCTAGGCGGCGGATAGCCCTGATAGCTCCGAGCGAGACACGGAACGAGCCAATCCTCCGCTCCTCGGTCAGTGTCCCGTCAATGTCTAGTGCTACTCCACAGACCCCATTAGGTAGTAGTTCTCGGAGCCTCTCCGCTAGCCCCATACCAGTTAGCCCGAGCAGAGAGAGCCTAGGGTGATACCTGGTCTAAAAACAAGCCCCTCGGGGCTAGTGCCTCCTCGTGATGAGCAGGAGCGAGAGGAGGAATATCGTTATCGATAACAGCACTATTATAGCTCTCTCGTATTCCTGGCTCATTATTGGCCTCTCCTTGCTTGGTGCCGCTGACCCGGTGGACGCTAGGCTCGGCGGGAGCGGTATGCCTGGCTCTTCGCTGAACATCGGCGTACTCGTATGCTCCTTTGCTGGCGCCGTGTTGTTGAGCACCACTGTGTAGAGGCTTCTCAGCTCCTGCACAGCCTTCGCTACCAGCCTTCCACCATATATTACGTCGTAGCGATAAGCCGGGGTTACTGATACCTTGTAGAGGCTCCGTATCCCGGGGGCAAGGAGGCTTAGTGATATATTGTAGCTAGTAGCCCCGCCGGGAACCAGTGCCTTCACTGTGTTGTTTAGCTCCACGAGCAGAGGCTCATCCCCTATGGTTTCTAGGGCGTCTAGGCCGCGTAGCACGAGCACTTTATGCTCCTTGTCGATGTAGGCTCCGGCGACGACTAGGTAGTAGGCAGCAGCAGTGTTGTTCCATAGGGCTAGCACCCTTATGACACCCGGGGAGCTCCATGGAACACTGAGCGTTACTCTACAACCATTGTCCGTGGCTGAGGCGTTTACCCCTAGGTCGCGGAGCCCTATGAGGAGGTAGCCCTCTATCCTTACCAGTGCTTTTGCCTCGATGTCCTCGGGGCAGCTATGGCTTATTGTGAAGCTAATGCTCGTCTCTGGGCCGGGGTTGTAGGCTGGGAGCACCCCGGTGACGTACTTCGCGAGGGGCATCGCTATTACTGAGGCATCTATATTGATTGAGCCCAGTGGAGGGGTCATTGCGGGAGCTGTGCCCGCGGACCCTGTTGCCTTGCTCCACGGATTAGGGGCTGCGGGGTCGCCGAGGAACTCCATTTCGTGGACTATTAGGCTCCCTATCTCCTCCTCTCCGCTCGTGAGGTAGACCTTGTACTTGCTCTTAGGAGATGCTAGGTAAGCGTTTAGGGCCCTTATCCACGCTTCTCCGAGGGTCTCTGAGCCCGGGAGCATGCCTAGGAAGAGCTGGAGAGGGGCATCAGCTCCAGCAAAGCTGAGAGAGGCTCCGCCCAGCCCTAGCTGTATAGAGTCTATTGCCTCCACTGCTACGCGGCTAGAGCCTATGAAGGCTACAGCTGCTCCGCGCTCAAGCATCGCCACGGCTATGCTCGGCGGGGTAAAGGGCGGGTTGAATAGGTCGTAGTCCCAGTAAGCGACGCGGCACGCCGGTGTGAGGTAGACGCCTGGGTGGCTCGTGTAGGGCACTTGCCTAGCTGTCAGCTTTTCCTGGAAGTCGTAGTTCCAGAGCCCGCCAGGAACGTAGTCGAGCATAGCGCTGCCCGTGCCGTGGACGACTAGGTAGTAGAGACCATACTTGCCTATGAATGCTGAGAAGCTCGTAGCGGAGTAGCCCGGGGTACTCAGCAGTAGCTCGGAGACCTTTAGCCCGAGGCTCCCTATCTCCTCGAGCGTTGAGAGGACTGCTGACTCGCCGACGAAGAGGTCTGTGGCGAAGGGGGCGCCTCCGGCAAGGAATGCTTTGTGTAGCCACTCGCCTCCCCGACTCCATGCCTCGAGGCTGTTGATGTATGCTGCTACTTTCGCGGAGTCGCTAAAGGGTATTCTCCCAACCGCGAAATCCACTACGCCGTCGCCGTCGGGGTCAGCGTAATAATAGTCGCTGGGCACTATGCCCTCCTTTGGGTCTATGAGTTCGCGGAGCGTCGGGCTACAGTAGTAAATCGGGGGCACGTCCCTAGCGCTTCCTATCAGCAATACGTACTCCACGTTGGTGCCTCTGAGGCTCTTAATGAAGGATAGTATTCGTAGCGCAAGGCTCTCATTATACTCTTTTGGCAAGTCCTTGCACATCGTGACCGGGGGCTTCGCTGGCTTATAGCCGCGGTAAATGCTACTAGTAGTGACTATCCTCACGCTAATGCCTTGCTTCTCGTGCAGGCCAGCTATCTTCTTAGCAGCAGCCAGTAACAAGGGGTCATCAGGGACGATTATCACCATTCCCTCGTGCCTAGCTGTACTAGTCTTGCCTGAGCCAAGCTTCTCCAGCACAATGCTTACCCTTGCCCCGGGCTTGGCCGGGATCCAGGCAACAAACCCCACACCACTACCAGTATCGAAGAAGCGCGTAACCGGGGCAACCACCGGCCCCACTACTGGTACCTCTCTGAGCCTCTGCCACAGCGACGGGTCGGGTAGGAAGCTAAGCAGCATAGGCGCCGATGCAGCGGCTCGTGGAGACTCCTCGGCACCAGCTATGGAGACGACGCGGTACTTGCCCGGAGGAAGCACAGCGTGTACGAAGGCAAGGCCATCGGGTCCAGCAACACCGCTGAGAATAATTACGTTATCCCTTCCCACCGAGGCACCGGCTATGGGAGCCACTATGGATAACACTATGGCAGCGAGCAGTGATAGGAGAACCGCTCTACGCACAACGAAGCACCTAGGCAGAGAAGAGGAGCAAGACTGGGTTGATAAAACAAGCGCTGTAAAAGAAACTCGCGTTACACAGGCTTAGTAAACATTGCTACCCCCGTAACAGGTGTCGCCTCTCTATCGGCTCGCTTTCTCAGCCTCTTAGCGACCTCGCTTAGTAGCTCCGGCGACAACTCGATAGCACCCATCTCGGCTAGCTCGTGGAGGAGTGGGGCCGCTATTTCCTCTGTGTACTCGTCTGGTTTTATACCCCAGTCAATGTCCTTGCTGGTCTCCTCTATTATCCTCCTAGCCTCCTTGACCACGTTTTCCAGGGTGACTTCCGCTCCTCGCTCCTCTAGGCTCTTAATAGCAGTGTATGTTAGTTGTAGGCGTTTCCGCTCACGTAGCCGCGGATATTGCTTTAGTAGTGCTGCTATCAGTTCTTTTACGCGGCGTAGCCCTGGCATAGGGGCTCACCCAGCAGAGAATATTGTCTAGTTTTAAGTATTGGCTCTAGCTTAAACTTTTTCACATATCAGCTATTATTTGCGCTTCAACACTGAGCCGAGGTGCTCCACATAGGCATGTAGAAGCCCCATGGAATAGAATTTGATAGTTTTTAAGTCTTTTTCTCAGCTACACGAAGCCCTCCTGAAAACTTAATGCATAAACACACCCCCAGCGACAACTATAATGACGGCGCCTTCTCGTCCACCCCGGGAAGGCCTCTCCCTAGCCCCTTGCTGGCTAGATAGCAAGGTATTTCGGAGAAGCACGTACTCTTAAGAGTTGATAGTGGTATGAGCTGGCTAACGCCCCGAGAGAAAGAGGTAGCAGACCTAATAGCCTGTTATGATTTCAGGCTAGAGGCCGAGCTGATAGCTAGGAAGCTACACTCCTCGGTAAACTATGTCCGGCAGATACTGAGGAAGCTACGAGAGAAGGGCATGGAGCTCTGGCCCCAGCACATACGCGACCTAAGACCACTCGGACTACAGACCATTGTTATTCACTCCGATAAGCCCCTCGGCGAGATAAGGATGATGCGCGACCTCGTCGGGAAGGTGCCGCTATACCGCTACCTCTACTCCTACCGAGCCACGCTTGATAACCAGCACGTCTACAGCTACTTGGCTCCAAGGGAGCTCCTCGACGAGTTCCTCGACGAGCTGAGCAAACTGGGTGAACCAGAGCCGGGAGTGACTATACCAGTCTACCCATGCAAGGATATAGTGGCGAGGATAAGGGGGCTACCAGAGAGCTATAGGCCTAGCCTCTTGGATCTCCTACTCTACGCTCTCCTGGACCGAGAGCCGCTAGCGTCTCTCCAGGACCTCACTGATATCAATATAGTGTACTGGGAGAGACTGGATAAGAGGATACCCGGGCACCGGCTCAGCTATAGCAAGTTGTCCAAGGCGTATCGTAGGCTAAGCGAGGCAGGGGTTATTGGCAGGGTATTGTTGCTCGCGGTACCCCGCCTAAACAATCCCCGGGTAATACCTCTCTACATGAGGGTTAAGCGGGACTGCTACACAGAGCTCTACGAGGTAGTCGCTCTGACCCGCTCATCTCCAAGCATCTTCGTGGGGGAGGAGACAGCTGCGACAATAATGGTGCTCGGGGACGAGGAGACAGAGACTGTTAGGAGGAAGCTAGGGGACTGCATAATCTACACTGGCGTGATAACGACAGGCTTCGGCGTAATAATACCAGTGGAGATGTATAACCCGGTTGAGAAGAAGTGGTCCCTGGAACCCATGCCTCTCCCCGAGATGGTTCAGAAACTAGGCCTTCTCGCCCGCTAGTCTCTTCCCCGGGGCTGTCTCCTCCCCGGAGTCCTCGGGGTACTTTGCGTAGAACGTGCTGCGCTCCACGGGCTTATCGTATACTAGGAGGCTCTTGGGGCACTTATAGCACGCAACCGGGTAGAGATAGCGATGAGCCATTGTGCGTACTCGTTTACCAACCATTATTCTCCACGATATCTCCTCTGCTATCTCCTTGCTACTCGCGAGGAACACTACCTCGTCTACGCCTCTCCGATAGAGCTTCATCACCCAGCCATCATAGACCCGGTATGGTATCAATGCCCTCTTGAAGTTGAGCGGGTGATAAATGGGGAACGGTGCTGATACCCTGACAAGCCAGCAGTCATTGAACCTCACGACCCTGTCGCCGATGTAGGCTCTTAGCACAAATACCATCTTTATCCTCTTGTCCTCTGCGACACCGATAGGCATCTTGACTACGTACATGTACCGGTCTATGAAGATTAGGTCCTCGGGATAGCCAGCATAGTACCTCTTGACGCCATACGCTCGGGTCACGTGGCCAAAGACATAGGCATCGACACGTGTATCGGGGCTTAGCTTAACCGGTTTACACAGTGGCAATGAGACCCCATAATCCCGGGGGCTATCAGTGGATATCTATAAACACTTCCCCCACCCAGGCTCATGGCTCCTTACCTGTCCCCGGCAAGGCATTATTCCCACGGGGCTCCCCTAGTATAATTGTGGACTAGCTTATCCTCTCCTCGCTCCTTATAAGGCCTCATTGCCTCACTAAGCCTCTCTGGGAGCAAGGGCTGGGATGCGGCGCGCCATTCTCTACGTCTACCTAGCAGCTACTACCTGGTCGACAATAGCTGTCGCGACAAAGTATGGCTATCTTGGGGGCTGCTCGCCGAGCGGGGTCCTGCTCGGCAGGCAAGTATTGGCCGCGCTCATCACGGCCCTGGGGGTCTTGGCTGGTGTTTACCGGGCCCACGTCGTCCTTGACACGAGGGTAGTGTTCCTCGGCGCTGCCCTATTCGCTCCGTTCTACGCAGCGTTCTACTACGGCGTGGACTACCTCGGTGTTGCTAGGGAGGAGGTTCTGCTCTACACTGCTCCCCTCTGGGTCCTCGTCTACCAGCTTGTCCTGGAGAAGAAGAGGCCGTGTATCAGGGGGCTTGTTGCATCCCTCCTAGTCCTGGTGGGAGCTGGGCTCATAGCCCTCGAGGCCGAGGCAGGGGGCCCTATAACCAGTGTTGGTTACCTCGTGGGTCTCCTGAGCGGCGCTCTGTATGGTGCCTCTATCTATGCCTCTTCTAGGCTTGTCCGGGGCCTCGACCCGGTCTCGCTTGCTGCTGGTGTGCAGCTGTGGCTCCTGATCGGGGCGCTGCCTATAGCGCTTATCCGTGGCAACGTCGTGGTGACGAGTGCTTGTCTCGTAGCAGTCGCTTACCTGGCTATAGTGATTAGCCACTTATCCTACATCTTTTTCTACAAGGGGCTGAGCCTAGGGGTCTCTGCCCACCGCGCCTCTGTCGCAGCGACGCTCGAGCTAGTACTAGCCGTTACGTGGGGGATCTTGTTGTTCCACGAGCCGGTTACGACGAGGTTCGCCGTGGGCGCGGGCCTCGTAGCGCTAGCCCAGCTCCTCCCGAGAGAGTAAGGGGAATCTGCGCGACGAAAGAGTGATTAGACTAGTCCCCCTGTGTAACCACGTATCTATGAGGGGCCCTGCCATAGCAGTGAAGAAGACTAGTAGGCGCGTGGCACTCGCGTTAGTGCTCTTGGTTGCTCTGCTTGTCTCGGAGCTAGGGGCAGTCGCTGCTAGTGAGAAGGAGCAGGGCGTTGTGGAGCAGCTTGCTAAGCGGTTCCGTGCCCTCTTAGCACAGTATACTCTCGGCGTAATAGGGTACGGGGAGGCAGCCAGCTACATAGAGGCGCTCGTTAACTGCACCACTAATTGGCCGGGTAACGCTACGCAGCGAGCACTATGGGTAGCTAGTGTCCTTGCCTCGAATACTAGCCTTGACGAGAAGAGGCTCGCGTTGGAGAGCCTTGTCTCTCTCCTGGCGACGAGTCCCCCGCCGCATAGTTGTCTAAGCAG
>JALVHV010000172.1 GCA_027028845.1 Pyrodictiaceae archaeon
GAAGGGCTTCTCTATTAGACCCCTAGCATTAGCTAGGGCTTCACGAATATCACTAATCTGTTTCTTTAGGAGGTCCCTATTAATAGGCAACTGGGATGATCCCCGTGCTCACTTACTAGTACCTGAGTTACTATTACTAGTCTCTATAATGGAATACTGGTTGGGTGATGAAGCCTGCATCGGGGAACCACTGGTGTGGGATGCCCGGGGTTCTTCCCTGCGGCTGACGCGGTGCATTAGAGGCCTGTTTTGTATTGACCTTGTTCGCCTTAGTCATGTCTAGGGCACTCTTTGTTTTCCGTAGTAAGATTTACTATTATTAGGTGCTCTTGCTTGATGTTACTGATGGTTTCTCATTAATGTGATTTATATGATTTTATTCGGTTATTTAATTCTATCTTTATTAGTATCCTTATGCGTGATTATATTGTGTACGTGGATAGTAGCGAGCTAAACTATTTTAATTTTCGTGTAGACGTTAATAATTAACTGAGAGGTTAGTAGGATAGGTGTAGAGCATATGGCTAAGAAGATAGTATTCATAGGCGGTGGTGCGTGTACACTGGTCTCTCTTCGAAGGATTGCCGAGGAGACGAGGAAAGCAGGGATAGAGGTAGAGAAAATAGTAATAACTAATGACGAGTACCATTACTTCCCAGCATTCTTCCCCGACGTTGCCTTCGGGGAAGCAGAGCCAGATGATGTTAGGGCACCTGTTAGGAACTTCGCCGAGGAGTATGGGGCTAAGCTCTACCTAGACGAGGTCACCAAAGTAGACCCGGCTAACCGTGTTGTTGAGACTAAGTCTGGTAAGAAGTTCGAATATGACTACCTATTCCTATGCGTGGGGACGCGCTATGGCTGGGAGGACTACCCAGGACTAAAGGAGGCGAGCTATCACAACTACACACTTGAAGGCGCCCTCGAGCTTAGGAAGGCTCTTGGAGAGTTCCGAGGCGGCGACGTGGTTGTACTTGTACCAGAGTTCCCGCACAGATGCCCCGGCTATCCCTTCGAGGTTCTCGGCAGGCTAGTATATCATGCTAAGAGGAGGGGAGTTGAGGCCAGAGTCAAGCTAGTACACGTTGTCCCAATGGATATGGCTCTTAGCCACTTATTCGATCTCGCTGTTCACTGGCACCAGATACACCAGGAGATAGGCAACATAGAGTACGTGATGGGCAAGCAGCTCGAGAGAGTAGACCCAGCCGCGAAGACCATATACTTCAAGAACGGGGAGACAATGAAGTACGACCTATTGATTACAGCGCCTCCGTGCAGAGTCCCAAGGTTCCTAGAGGACAGCGACTTCGTCTTCAAGAAGGACCCAAGGTTCCTCGAGACGACGTTCCCGACCTTCCGTAGTAGGAAATATGATGACGTCTTCATACCAACCGATGGAGCAATGCCTAGCGTCAACCTGCCATTCGCTGGCGTACCTGTCCACTACGCCGCCATAGCTGCCGCAGACACTGTTCTTAACGAGTTAAAGGGCGCCGCAGGCCCCATACTATTCCCCGATACATTGACTATTGTACTGGACTTCGCTAAGACAGGGGTACTAGTGGTCTTCGATGTAAAAGAGGCACCTGGTGGCGTAGCTCAGACAAAGCCCTACATAGCGATGACACACCCGATGATAAAGCTCCTCAAGTATAGTTTCTACGCAGGCTGGATCAAGGCACTCAAGAAGTAAACACGGATGGAGGTGTATGAGCCGTGGCGCAGGAGAGAGTAAAGGAAGAAGTACTCTTGGACGAGAAGACTGCTGAGGCACTAACCAGCCTCATGAAGGTAGCCGCGAAGCTCAAGGAGAGCGGGCTCCTAGACCTACTAGAGACCATGGCCGAGAAGTACGAGGAACTACTACTCTACACTGGTAGCGACCAGAGAGTATACCATGCATTAGCGATGCTTGAGGCGACGCTAAACGGGCTAAAGGACGCCGATCCGTGGAAATACAAGCTAGCAATAGAGAAGATGACTAGCTGCCTAATAGGCGCTCTCGACCCAGAGGAGATGCAGAAAGCCAAGCCAGTAAAGGGAGTATTCAGCCTAATTAAAGCGCTGAGTGATCCGCGGGTCGCAAAGGGACTAGGCATAATGCTGCACTTAGCGGCTCGTCTCGGCGCGTGCATGGAGCAGGGAGAGAAGAGCGCCTAGACACGGCTAGCAAGTAGCCTAAGAGCCTCCTCTATGTTTTTTGCACCGAGTCTCCTAGCAGCGCTTAGTACTAGTCTTATTGTCTCGGTGCTTAGTCTTAGGGGCACGTATTTTGCGCCGCTGAATGATGCTATTTTCCTTATCTCGTTGGCTACCGGCTCTAGCCTCCTTGGCTCGAATCCTATGTCGTCGTACACGGCTATGCCCTCTTGTTCTAACTCTTCTCTTATCTCGCTCGGTGTCTTGGCCCTTGTTATGAGTATCATTTTGTCCGGATTGTACACGTTCTTGTAGAGCTTGACTAGCTGGTACTCGCGTACCCGTAGGGAGCGCGACTCCTCTACACGTTTCCTTACCTCGCTCCTCTTGACCCCCATTATGTCTGCTAGGCCCTCGAAGAGCCCCTCTAGCCACATACTCCTCCACTCCTCAGCCGTCAAGGGTTTGCGGAAGTAGCCCTTGAGGTCCCTGACCCGATTATACCAGTCCTCTAGCTCCTTGAACTCAAGTATTATCGTGGGCTTCTTTATTGGAGGCGACTTCGATAGATCAACTATGTTTAGCACCATGCCGCTATAAATCATAGCGTCTGGGCGGAGGGCTGTATAGAGACTCCATACTCGCTGGAGATCCCTTGTGTCCTCCCAGCCGAGGGGCCGGGGTGCCTCGTGGAATAGGCTTATGAATCCCTCCTCTATGCTACCTAGCACAGCATTCGGCGGGATTATGCCTAGTTTCTGCTTCCCACTCCTATCGAAGCTTATGAAGCCATGCTCCGGGTAAACGAGCTGGTACCCATTCTCCGCGAGGAGGCTCATTATCTCTGTTAGGCCCCATATCTGGTAAGCAGTTCTCATGTTCGTGCGCAGCGATGTCCGGAGAGCTGCTCCTGCTTTGCGCACGAACTCGTCAAACCCTATCTTGGCCCTGACCAGGTCGTAGACGTAGTTGAATATCTTCTTGCGTAGATGAGCCCAGGGATTCTCTACGAAGCTGCGAAACTCCCTCGGATAAGTAAACCCTGCTAACCCGAGCCTCTCGACAAGGGTTTTCACAGCCTCCTGGGTTCTATGAACCCATTCCTCTGCCTCAGCTATGTGCCCCCCTACTATGACGTTTATGAAGCAGTCCTTGAACTCCTCGAGTACGCCTAGCTCGCCGCGCCTAAACAACGGGATGGAATCCTTATCAACACTAACGATACTCTGTACTAGCTTTAGTATTTCCCTAACATCGTCTAGGCTTTTGCATTCCACGACGAAGCGCCCCAGTAACCACGTAGCGCCAAGGAGGTCTCTCTGGCTATGCCTCCGAGTAAAGGGAAGGAATAAGACAATTACACTCCTATAAGTAGTACCTTCCTGGAACAGGGTGGAGTAGAGAATACAGGGAGCAGCCGAAAGAGGATAAACCAGCTTTGGTGCCGCGTTTCCTCGGTAGTTGTGAGGAGCTGCTATACGGTTACAGAGAGCTTAGGGGAGCAGTTGTTCTCCTACCTGTTGGTAGCTTTGAGGATCACTTTGAGGAGCCAATGGTGCTCGATACCCTGCTCGCGTTCGAGATCTCTTGCAGATTAGCTAGGAGATGCGGCTGGCTCGTTGCATGGCCCCTTGGGTACGCGTTTAGCCCTGAGCATCGCTACAGTGTTAGCCTTGATGAGGACTTGGATGCCTTGCTTACCGCGTGGATTGCTGGCTCGCTTCTACGCCTTGGTGCTAGCAGGGTTATCGTCGTTGATGGGCACTATGGGCACCGGGTAGCCCTGGAGCATGTCGCAAAAACAAGGGGTTTTGGCTACATCAATGTCTGGGACACATTGATAAGCATGGGGTATAGTAGCTTTGATAAGCAAGTGGGTTTCGAGAAAGCCTTCGCCGAGTATCTCAGAAACGAGAATAAACACGTGGAGGAGACATTGTCTCGTCTCTCAGCTGTTCTTGTCTCTAGGCTTGGGTGCATAGCTCATCGATAATACGGAGTGCTTCCTTTATAGTTGTCCGCGGCTTCACCTTTACTACTCGTAGGCCTCTCTCCTCCATGAATTGCTGGCCTCCGGGCCCAAAAGCTGTAGCAACTATGCATGTACACTCTTTGTTGAGCTCGTATATTCTTGGCCTCTTTGTGGGCTCCTCCTCGTCTCCATGCTCGTGCTGCCCCGTGTAGGGGTTCTCAACGATTCTCCTCAGAGACCATTCCCCATTAGCCTCCTTGACATAATGATAATAGTACTTAGCGTCCCCGAAGTGCCCCAGCTTTACCGTCTCACCATCATCTGTTGGCACCGAGACACATATCTCTTGCATAGTCCTCGCCCCGTGATCCCTCCGAGATAGTTACGTGGCATTTTTAACGGGTCGTTCTTCGAGGGCTTGTATATATTGTCTTTGTTGTATCTGTGCGGGTTAGAACCTAGAACCAGCCGTGACGATAGAGTTAACCTAGATAAGTTCGCAGCGACACTTCGAGCCCATGAACAGCATTGAACTAGGGCTGTACGCTTAGTAGCTTCCCTATCTCTATAGGTGTAAGGGAGTTGATACTTGGCCTCGAGGAGCTGGATTACAATAAGTTACGCTCATTGTTCACACTTTATCAGAGGAATCCACTGCTCCACTGCTACCTAGTCTACGACATAGTGTACAAGAGGGATAGCATTGACCTCGTAGCGTTATATGAGGGCTCGAAGGTTCTTGGCTACGCATTGCTCTGGACGGGCTACGATGTCTCGGCTATCCATCTATGGGGGCGCTGGGAGAAGCTACTAGACTTGCTAGAGCTGCGAAGACCCGTGAGCACTCTCTATGCCCACCTATACAACTGGGATGAATCAAACCCAGGGCTTGTCAAGGAGTTTCTTAAGAGGCACGGCTACAGGGTAGTCGAGGAGAGTATTTATCTCGACATGATTCTCCGTGAGGAGTGGTTTCAGCCATTCTTTCTAGGTAGCGTTACCCGGCTAAGACCAGTTCATGCAGCTCTCTTCGCTAGAGCCCAGAGGGCTCGAGGGAGGAGGATAAGCGAAGAGGAGGCCAAGGCTATGCTGGAGGAGCAGAGATGCTACGGAGTCATAGAGAAGGGGAGAATAGTCTCAATGGCTTGTCGCTACCTTATGCTGCCAGAGATTGGGTGCATAGGCGGTGTGTATACCGAGCCGCTTTACCGTGGAAGGGGCTATGCGAGGGCAGTAACATCTGCTATAAGTAGGGACATAGTCCAGAGCGGGGCAATCGCGATGCTCCATGTAGAGGCTGGTAACGTGCCAGCGATAAGGGTTTACCGGAGGCTAGGCTACCAGGTTGCTGGCCAGAAGCTATGGCTAATAGCCAAGCCAGGCTAGTATTATATTCTGAGTACGCGTACACTAGGCGTTGTCGCCGCCTCGTATGCTACTTGGTTCTCTCTTAGGACTCGTTCCACGCTCTCAGCTATTTCCCTTGCTGCGCCCTCAACGCTTCCAGGGTCATAGTAGATTATGTGGACCATCTCATTACCTCTATCACTGAGACTCATACAGGGCTTCTCGGGCGTAGCAACTATAACAATCGTCTTCCTCTTACTGAGAGCGCTTACCCCTAGGCCTAGGATAGCTTTTACCAGGGCCTCGTCACCGCTTGTAGCGACGTATAGGAGGACACTATGCCCTCTCCCAGTTACTTGTAAGTCAGCTGGTGTTGCTAGGCTACAGCGCGCTAAGAGAAGGTTCCTCGTCTTTAGCCCTCGGGCTCTTAGCTCCTCCTCTACCCTGTTCACTATCTCTTTTTTTAGCTCGTGTTTCTCCTTGTCGAAGAGTTCGCCGAGGGTGCCGAGGAGTATCGAAGCCATTACTCCGAGGGGCGTTATTATGTAGGTTTTCTTCTTGCCCGTGTTCTTCTCCTCAACCATGCCCAGGGGTATGAGTAGCTCGTTAAGGTACTTCTCGAGCGTACGTGTACCCATAGAGCTAAGCCTGGCTAGCCTCGCCTTAGAGGCCGGGCCGTTCTCGCGGAGTATTCGGAGTAGGCGTGCAGCTAAGTCTATGCTATAGCCCTGATTACTGGCTGCCAAGGTGCCTCGCTTTAACCACTCCCTAGTTGTTCCTAAAATAGTGGGGTGAAGATGTCATCTACACCAAGGTTTATAAACCTCTGGCGAGGGAGCCGCTGACGCTAGTCAGTCGTGAAAGGATACGTAGAGGAGCCGTAGCGTGCAGAGGAGCACCAATAACTGAGCTAAAAAGGATACTATGGAAGCGGTGAGCAAGCCTCCTTGACTAGTAGTCTTCTCCGCTGGCTTCACGGCTACGTTGTCTCAAAGATGTCTAGGCTGAATGTTCCCGGCCTAAGCCTCGTAGCCATGAAGGAGGAGAAAGCCGTAGAGCAACGAGCCTATGGGTACCGCTCCCTCGAGGAGAGCAAGCCAGCTACACCCGACACGGTGTACGAGATAGCATCGATAACCAAGGTCTTCACAGCCGTGGCTATAATGCAGCTAGTTGAGAAGGGGAAGCTGAGCCTAGATGATCCAGTGGAGAAGTATCTCCCCATAGAGCTGCGCGTCAAAGGCGAGCCTGTCAGGGTTTGGCACCTGCTTAGCCATACCAGCGGGATACCAGCACTGGGCTACGCAGAAGCACTACTAAGCAGCTATTTCGCCCAGTCAAGCACGTGGCTTCCATACTCTGACCCAAGGCATGTACTGGAGTGGCTCGAGAGGGG
>JALVHV010000173.1 GCA_027028845.1 Pyrodictiaceae archaeon
GGGCTCGCGTCGATGAAGACGCTCTCTATCCCGGGGCCCGGTGCTAGCTGAATAACTATTCTTGGGCCATAGGGGTCTATCTCTATGTCCTCAACCATTGTAGTCTTGGCGCCGAGGGGCTCTATTATTGGTCGGAGTGCTTTCTCGACCAGCTTAGCTAGTTTGATTAGGTGTTCGTCCTCAGTCAAGGAGTTTACACCATTATCCTGGTTTATGCAAGGAGGAACTATTACCTTTCCCGGGGGCCTTGACTAGCTCCCAGGTATGAACATTACGTAATAATCATAAATGGTAATTGGGAGCTGAGTATTGCGAAAATCGTTGCCGAGGCATAGATCTATTTCTTTGACTCTGCTAGTTTCTCCTCGACGAATTCTCTGATGCGCTTAGTGCCCTCGACTATGTCTTCTCGGCTTACCGCGAAGCTTATGCGTATGAAGCCCTCGCCTGCTTTGTCAGGGAAGTTTGTTCCTGGTAGGGTTACTACTGCTTTCTCCTCTGCTAGTTTCTCTGAGAACCCGTCTGTCGAGAGCCCGGTCTCCTCGAGTACCTTGGCTATTCGTGGGAATATGTAGAAGGCGCCACGGGGCTTTGCTACCTCGAATCCAGGTATCTTGCTGAGCTCCTCGTATACGAGGTCGCGGCGCCGTCTAAACTCCTCTATCATCTTCTTGACGGGGTCCCATGGGCCGCGGAGAGCCGCTACTCCTGCCCGCTGGCTGATACTCGGCGCACAGCTATAGATGTTGACTGCGAGTCTCCTCAGAGCTGTTATTACTTCTTTCTTTGCCGCTATGTAGCCTAGCCTGAACCCTGTCATCGCGAATGTCTTTGAGTGCCCATTAACGTATATCACGTAGTCCTTCCAGCCCGGCTGCTCGAGGATGCTGCGGAACTCGCCATCGTAGACATAGTTGTCGTAAATCTCGTCGACTAGGAGTACTATTCTCTTCCTGCGAGCGAGCTCGTAGAGGGCCTCGACCTCGCTGGGGGAGAAGAGCGAGCCAGTAGGGTTGTGGGGATTATTAAGGACTATTAGCTTCGTCTTGCTGGTTATAGCTGACTCAAGGGCCTCTAGGTCTAGGCTGAAGCCCTCGCCGCTCCTCCACTGCATGGGGACGAAGACGGGCTTAGCACCACTGGCCCTAGCTGCCTCGGAGTAGGCGTAGTAGCTTGGCTCGGGGACTATTACCTCGTCGCCTGGGCCTACGAGGGCGAATATTGACATGAAGATAGCTGTCTTAGCACCCGTGGTTACTAGGACTTCGTCGGGAGAGACCCCGGCCTGGTAGCGCTCGTTGAGATAATCAGCTATTGCTTCTCGGAGCTCCCTTATTCCCTGGGCCTCGGTGTACCCGGTGAAGCCCTCGTCTAGGGCCTTCTTAGCCTCCTCTATCACGTGGACCGGTGGACGGAAATCGGGCTGGCCGACACCGAAGTTTACTACATGTATACCCTTTGCTGCTAGTTCCTTGGCCTTGGCGATGTATATGAAGCCTTTTTCTCCGAGTAAGCGCGGGATAATGGGGCGCACAAGGCTCTCAACAACCATGGCCTCCTCTTCCTCCGCGTAGTAGTCGCTGATAAGCGAAGTACTTGTGCAGAGTGGTCCAGGGTACACAATTTCCTCCAAGCATGGGGTACGGTGCCTAAAATACTCTTAGCAACAGAGCGTGTAGATGGACAAATCACCTACTCGTATAGGGGATAGACTGCGTCATGTCTGAGAAGAACCGATCCCTGGTCAGCATTGTAATCAGCATTGCTGGGCAAATTATAGGGCTCAACCCCAGTGCTTTGGAGAAGAAGTTCAAGGCTCGCGAAATATACCAAGGGTACCGTGTCGAGCCGCCACTAGCTCTGCGCCTTGACGGTGTTGGCTGGGGGCGTAGGCTTAGGGATAAGTACGAGTGGCCCCGAGACGAGCGTGTCCACCGAGCACTTGTTGCTGCAGCTGTGAGGCTCCTAGAGGAGTTTAATGCGTGTTGTGGACTGGTCGTGAGCGACGAGGTAAGCATAATTATTAGTAATGAGCCCCCGTATGGCGGGCGCGTGGAGAAACTCGTGAGTATATCGGCTGGCCTAGTCTCAGCCACTATTAGCCGTGTTCTCGGCGAGGAACTCTACGTGGACTCACGCATAGTGAAGCTATACAGTGCCGACGATGCAGCAGAGTATCTCCTTCACCGAATACGTGTAGGCTTCAATAACTATGTATCCAGTATTTACCATAGCATGGTACCCGGGGAGAAAGGTCGTACCCCTAGCCTCACAGAGATGCTCCAAAAACTAGTAAAGATAGA
>JALVHV010000174.1 GCA_027028845.1 Pyrodictiaceae archaeon
CCTAGCTCGCTGGTGTAGAAAGTGGCCTCTATAATGGCTCCGCCTTCATCGAGGCGATTCATAACAGAGCTTACAAATCTTATCGGGAAGCGCATCGAGGTAGTACTTGTTGATGGTAAAAAGTATGCGGGCAGACTATTGGGCTTTGAGCATCCAGAAATGAACCTTGTTCTAAGCGATGTAAAAACAGATGACAAGACCATACCGAGATTATTCATAATGGGGAGAGTAATTGCCGAAATAAGAGCCTACGAGACGACCATATTTGATCCAAAGGAGTTCGCGGACTACGTAGCTAAGAAGCTAGGACTTAGGCCTGATGCTATCCGCGTTTACCCGGATGCAGGCGTCGTCATGATATACAATAATATTAGGGTCACAGCAGAAGGCGTTGAAGGGGCCGGCCCTCTAGCAGCTAAGGTTAACTATGTCCTAAGAGAATACCTTGATGCTAAGAAGAGGGGAGAACCGCTCCGTTGACCTCCTACGGATTATTCGATATAAGGGAGAAGGACCTAGCAGGCAGGATAGCAAGGCTACATACTCCCCACGGTATTATAGAGACACCAGCACTACTACCTGTCATAGATATAGTTAGACAAGAGGTACCAATCGAGGACATAAAGAGGCTAGGGTTCAACGCAGTTATAACTAATGCGTACCTATTATGGAAAAGGATGCGAGCAACAGCTCTCGAAAAAGGAGTGCATAAAGTCCTAGGCTTCGACGGCACAGTAATGACGGACTCTGGTGCTTACCAGATTCTACAATACGGCGAAGTAGACATAGACCCAATAGAGGTAATAAAATTCCAACAAGGAATAGGAAGCGACATAGCAGTTATCCTAGACATTCCAACTGGTAATGCGAGAGATAGGAAACAAGCAGAATATAGCGTCGCAGAGACACTTCGAAGAGCAAAGGAGGCCCTCAAATATATCGATCCCGAGAACCGTATATGGGTTCTGCCAATACAGGGAGGACCCTTCAGCGACCTTGTGGCAAAGAGCGCCACGGAGGCCGGGACCCTAGAAGGCTATAAGCTATATGCCCTGGGTAGCCCAACTGTTCTCCTAGAGCGATACGAGTATAGAACCCTTCTAGAAATGATATACACTGCGCGAACAAGACTCCCTATAACCAGGCCCCTACACCTCTTCGGCGCAGGCCATCCAATGATAATACCATTTGCTGTCGCACTAGGCGTTGACCTATTTGATTCAGCATCCTATATTCTCTATGCACGCGACGAGAGATACATGACGCCCCATAGAACGTACAGGCTTAAGGACTTAGAATACTTCCCGTGCAGTTGCCCAGTCTGCACAAAATATACGCCCAAAGAATTACTAGAGATGCCAAAACAGGAACGCGTAAGATTACTAGCTCTTCATAACCTCCATGTCCTAAGACAAACAATTAATGAGGTCAAAGTAGCCATTAAGGAGGGACGCTTATGGGAGCTTCTCGAGGAAAGAAGCCGAGCACACCCATCACTCTCAATAACATTTGCAGAATTTAAAAAGTACTCTAGTTTTATCGAAAAACTTTCACCAAGAGTAAAAGCAAGCGGCGTGAAAGGAGTCTTCCTCTACGGTCCTGAAAGCCTCTACAACCCCAAGATACTTCACCATCACCAACACGTACTAAGAAGATATAAACCGAGAAAACATGGGACGTTATTACTCGTACCAGTTGACCCAAGCGAGAAACCGTTCACAAGGTCAAAGATATACGCTAAGCTACGAAGACAAGAACCCAGCAACACCCACATAGCGGGATACATGCTCTATATAGGTATTATACCTGAGGAGCTCTCGGAAACCTATCCGCTCTCACAGTTCGAAGCCAACACCTATACCTACCAAGAGGTCATAGACAAGACCGCAAAAATCATAATAAACTATATCGAGAACAACAAGGAGAACTATACGGCCATAAAAATAGTTACGTGCAAAGAATGGGAATGGAGTAAAGAACTCGCAGCCAAAATAATGGAAAAACTAGGAGATAAGCACACCATAGATATTAGAGAAGAAAACTGTGAAAAAACGTTCCAGTCTCACATATAAGATCTCTCCGGAGCCGAGCTCGAGAGCATCTGCTGCTGACGCTCAAGGGTCGATATCATTTCTTCTATTTTCTTCGCCTCTTCGAGCAACTCCTCGGTACCTATAGAGAGCCCATATAGTTCATTGAGTTTCTCGATAGCCACCGCAGCAGCCCTAGGATCCGGTCGCGCAGCCTCAGCATAAGGGAGCAGAGCTAATGCCGGATACCCATAAACCTCCGCATAAAGAAGAAGAAGCGCTAAAGGACCAACAACATAGAGACCCTTATCCATACGCGGCTCGTCGAGATCTCTCTTATAAGCAGATGTCGCTATCCACCTAAGCTTCTCATCGCCACGGCGAAGCCTTGAATCAAAACCCCCAATAAATACAGCCTCGCCTATCCCCATCCGGGTCAAGAAGTCTATGACAGCCTCAGCGAAGCGGCTACGCTCCTGTACAAGAGGAATATCATGATTAACTATTACGCCAAAATGTCTACCATTGTTCTCGCAAGAATACAGAGTAAAAGGCCCAACAACTCCCTCATCGCCCGGAGTTACTTCCTCCGGCACATATTTCGTGACTATAAAGCCTGCTTTCTTGCAAAACGGTCTCTCAGCCAGATGAAGGGATGCAAGATAACCAACTGCCCCAAATCCCTTAAACCCAGTAACAATAAATTCGCTCTTCCTAAACTCGTCCCTAAAGAACACTTTTATAGTCTTAAACCTATAAATATTATACTGACTCATTTATCTCCCCACCTGTCTCTACTTTCTTCCGTACACGTATAGCCTCGCTCTCGCAGCGCTCAGCTACCTCGAGAGGAGCTAGACGCAGCCTACCTACACCAAGGAGACGAGACTCCCTAGAAACTATTATAACTTCATCACCAGGCCGAAGAGACTCGTCGATCCTTACGATATCCCTACATCGCACACTCTTCCCGCGAAGGCCAACTACCCAGGCGCGCAGTCTTGGTTCTGGTAACTTGAGCAAGCGATTTGCCCCGTTAAGCGAGAGCGAGAACAGATAATCATGTGCTCTCAGCACTGCAAGCAAGCCTTCCGGGCCATAAATCTCTCTTATGCGACGGGTACTAGGTGAAACACCGACAACAATATCATCGCTTATTAAGAGATCTCCTGCCGGAAACCCGAACTGGTAATCAGCTATAGCTCTGAGCCTCTCTATCTCTGCTGGGCTGGGCCTTCTTAGCCTCAATGCTAATCCCTAATACTAGCACTTAAGTGAGCGCCTAATTTTCTCGATATCGATAACAATGTATGGCTCATCCTCTCCCGCAACAATCTCTTCAACACCGATTCTCTTAAGAGACTCTAAGAACTCCTTATTCTTTGTAATCTCCTCAAGGATATCACTAAGCCTTCTATAGCCCGTTTCCCAGTACCGATGCCTACGCCAAAGACCGTAAAGAGAAACCATTAGCTTCTTCTGGCCCGCTGTACCCGCTAAGCTAAGAACCATTGCGCCACGGTCACGTAGATACTTGCACAACACGTGTAGAAATGCTTCCAGAGGCGACATAGACTTCATTCTCTCTCGCCACTACAGGATGCAAGCCTAGTCTTTACGCTAAGCAGTAACGACTTTGTATCATCTATTAGGCGCCGAGCTACATCAACCTTGTGCCTGACTCCCGGCATAAGTGCGTCAGGGTACTCTAGAGCTCTCATCTCGTAATACATTACCTCCATTACTTCTAGGATTTTCTCGGCCAGCTCTACTTTACCAACCCTGAGAAAGTCTAGCGCTAATCTTCTTAACTCGCCTAGAACATCGCCCAAGCCCTGTAAGTACGGGATCTCGCTAACCCCTAGATCATCATGGCTTGGCAGAATACCTTTTACAACTAGCTCGTAGAAGACCTTAGCCTCTACGTACTCCGATAGTACGTTATAGACAAAACCGCTCTCTCTAAGGAACACGTCGCTATTAGCCATATTTATGAACGTTGTGACCTTCTTATCCATTTCATCTATGTACTTGCTAGCATCGCTTAGCATACCTCTATGAATAGCATTAATAGCCCACCCGGATAGCCGTATAATGTCTCTTCCAGACTTGATTAAAGAATCCCTAATCTCTTCTCTTTTAGCTAATACGGAGTCGATACGAGTAATTATATCCCTTGTTCGCCTAGATAGGTAGGATAAATCAAGGCCACGAATCCCGTCAAAGCCTTCACTCATAAAGCTCTTCACCCTTCTCAGTAGCTGTCCTAGCCTCTATTATCCTCATAATCTTCTCTAGCTCCTCTACACTAAGTCTTGATAACCAGTCAATGCAGCACTCGATATTTTTGCTATCCCTTTCCAAGAATTCAATAACCTTGTTAACAACATCATTAACCGGAATATTGGTAGTATCAACCTCGATGACCTTGATTCCTCGGTCAATGGCTTCATGAACCTCTGGGACGAGCGCACCAATAAGTTCTGCCTCAACGTTCTCAGCTATCTTTCTAAGAGGCCAAGCTCTTCGAACAAGTCTCTTATAGAGCACGAGAGGATGAGTACGCGTAAATACAACTAAGCTAGGCAATACCTTATTCTTTAGGAAGGGCTCTAACCAATGAGTCTCAATAACGTATCTGCCACTAAGCTTCTGTAATCCTCTAAGAAGAGCATCATAATCCACTACAAAGCTTCTACGGTGAATATCATATTCCCTCCAATACCCATTATAGAGTACAAACCAACTCAGAGTAGTAAATCTGTAACCAAGTCTTCGCGCAAGTCTTGAACCTAGGAAGGATTTACCAGTACCTGGTACTCCAAAAACAATGATCCACCGGTTCCCCGTCATATGCGAGTCACGCCATTCTCTGTACTCGCTTCGGCTCCAGAAATAGTGCTAGAAGGAAATTAAACACAAAAAGCTCATTAGATAAGAACACGACTACAATAAACCTATCTCTCATGAGTATTATGTGTACAAAAACAACACTACTTAGGAGAATCTATAAAAGGAATGTTACTCCTCCTTCTCTTCTTCTTCACCGCCTTTCTTCTCCTTTTCTTCCTCCTCCTTGCGCCTCGCAGCTGCTATGATGTCATCAATCCTTAGCACCATTATTGCTGCCTCTGTACCAGCCTTTATGGCGTTCGCCTTCACACTAACCGGCTCGATTACTCCTAGCTTCATTAGGTCCTCTACTTCGCCCTTGAACACGTTAATGCCATACCACTTGCCCTCAGGCTTGGCGTGGGCGGCTCTTAGCTTCATTATTATCTCTACTGGGTCTAGGCCAGCGTTCTCGGCCAGTGCCATTGGTAGGCCCTCAAGTGCCTTTGCGAAGGCCTCTACTGCTAGCTGCTCCTTGCCACCAATCTTTGGCGCTATCTCTCTTAGGTACTTAGCTAGCTCAACCTCTACTGCGCCACCACCAGCAACTATCTTCCCGTCCCTTATGGCATCGGCTACCGCGTGTAGCGCATCGTTGAGGCTTCTCTCTGCCTCATCTACGAGCCTCTCAAGACCACCACGTATAAGTATCGTTACTGCCTTGGGGTTGGGGCAGCCCTCGATGAACACCATCTTGTCCTCTCCGACCTTTCTCTCCTCTACTAGCTTGGCGAAGCCTAGGTCATCCGGTGATAGGTCCTCTATGTTGCTCACTATCTTTGCCCCAGTAGCCTTGGATATCTTCTCGATATCGCTTCTCTTTACTCTTCTTACTGCCATTATTCCTTTCTTTGCTAGGAAGTGTTGTGCTACCTCATCAATACCCTTCTGAGTAATAACCACTATACCAGCCTTACCAGGCTCCAAGCCATCCCTCTTCATGCGCTCAACAGCAACCTCATAGATCTTCTCTACATAGTTGCTTAGTATCTTCTCCTCCTCCTCGAGGAACTTCTTGAGATAGGTTGGGTCACTGATCCTTATCTCTGCATCAATCTCTGGTTTTTCTACTTCTAGTGGTGCGTCTAGTAGTACTATGTAGGCGTTCTCAACCCTCTTAGGCATACCAGGATGAACAACCTCCTTATCAAGAACAATGCCGTAGATTAGCTGCGTGTCTCTTAGGCTACCGCCGTGCTTCTTTATTATCTGTATGCTGTCTAGGTCTATGTACCACTTGTCTCCACGCTTCTCGGTTACTTGTCTTACGGCCTTAACAGCTATTTCTGCTAGGTACTCGCGTGCACCGTGTACGGCTTTGCTTGTTAGGCTTGTCATCGCTATCTTCTTTAGCTCCTCGTCGTTGTTTATGTCTATTGGCTCCGCTATCTCGTATAGTCTCTTTATTGCCTCCTCGGAGGCCTTCTTGAAGCCACTTACTATTACTGTTGGGTGCACGTTCTTGTCTAGTAGCTCCTCAGCGACCCGGAGCAGTTCACCAGAGAATATCACTGCTGTCTTAGTGCCATCGCCTACTTCCTCGTCCTGGCCCTTTGCTACCTGTACTACTAGCTTAGCTGTTGGGTGCTGGACATCCATTTTGTCAAGTATTGTTGCTCCATCATTGGTTATAGTGATGTCGCCGAGGCTGTCTACGAGCATCTTATCCATGCCCTTGGGGCCATAGGTTGTCCTTAGGGTCTCAGCTATTGCTCTCACGATCATTATATTTGCTCTGAGGGCCTCTCTGCCATAGGTTCGCTGAGTGCCCTCCTTGAGTATGAGCACTGGTACGCCAGTTGGCTCTACAGTAGCAATACGCGCAGGCGCAGACATAGGTACTCCCCCGTTTCCTCTACCCTCTCTTAGCCGTGTGTAGGTTGCCTTCCCGGCCGCTTCTATATAAGCGTTTCGTACAAGGCTATGCATACACTATTAATAACTCCCTCCCATAGCGCACCAAGTAGCGGGGAAAGAAGAGTGGGCAAAGTCAGAATAGGCCTAGTAAAGAGAACAGCTAGAAGACTACTAAACATGTACCCCGACCTGTTCACCGAGGACTTCGAGCACAACAAGCAAGTAGTCGCAAGACTAGTAGACGTTGGCTCTAAGAAACTAAGAAACCAAATAGCAGGCTATGTAACAAGGCTAATAAGACTCTATAAGAGAACAGGTAAGTTGCAAATGCTACTAGAGCAGCAGCGAGCAGAGGAGATAAGAGAAACACTACTCGCCCAAGCCCCTACCGAAGAAAAAGCAGAAGCAATATCATCGGAGAGCATTGCCCAAGCACTTGAAAAATCAAGCGGAGAACAACAATAAGCCCAAAGCAACAATGAGTTCAATACAACCTATACCCCCTACTTAGAGGAATGTACTATTCTTTTACCCACCCTTATCCTTGAAACGGTAAACCTAAGGCCACGTATTTTTAGCAACATATTGAAAGACCCAACACTTTAATGCTAAAAGACCGAGATAAGAATTGAGGAGCCATTAGCCGCGGTGGAGGCTATGACCACATATAGGCATCCTGAGCCGATAAAGTTCAAGCCGGTTTCGTGGAGAGAGGTGGAGCACCACTGCGTAACAATAGCTGAGCAGGTGCGCTCAAGGATAGAGAGAGTAGACATAATAGTAGGGGTTCTCCGTGGTGGATGGATACCAGCCCGCTTGCTCTCAGACTATCTCGGAGTAGCAACAATGGGAGCCCTTGAGATAAAGTTCTATAAATCAATAGGCGAGACTGCCGAGCGACCAGTAGTTACACAACCACTCATAATGGATATACGTGATAAAGTAGTACTTGTAGTTGATGACGTAGCCGATACAGGTAAGACGCTAAACGTTGCTGTTAACTTCCTAAACCACTATGGCCCGAAGAAAATACTTACCGCGTCACTATACCTAAAGCCGTGGTCTATGCACCGCCCGGATTTCTACGCAGAAGAGACTGATGCCTGGATAATATTCCCATGGGACAAGGCTGAAACCGTGGAAGAACTCGTCTCGAGAAAGGGTTACAGCGTAGAAGAGGTAGCTAAGGTAACTGGTGAAGATATTGAATTCATTAAGAAAATTATCAAAACTAGAAAAACATAGCATAGTACTCCCAAACATAGGAAGACTAAACATCTACTTAGAGTGTACGATATTTAACGATAAGCTAGCAAAGCTGATAGAGTCCATAGAGGGTGAGGAGGCTCTCGTAGCACTCGTGCCAAGCTTCCTAGCAGAGAGATACAGTGTTTCTGAAATGATCACGGCTCTGCTGGAAGCATACACACTAACCAGATACGGGTTTAGCAAGGCTAGAAAGAAGGGGCTCGAAGTCCTCCGAATACTATGTAACGAGAAGAACCTAGGAAAAGTAGCCAATACTTGCGGCGCGAAGCCAGGAGAAACAGTAGCCCTACTAATAGCGACACCACACAGTATAGACACGGAACTCTCTGAGCTAGAGGAAGCCGAGTGCCTAATCAAGTCCAAGCCAACAAGGATGGACATAACCAGGGTGGCTGTTTACCCCGTTGAGACGCGACTATTTAGAATCCAGGCAACAAGCCCACGTGCTCAATCCTAATTATTCCGTCATTTTCTATAGGGGAGAGAGATTTGGGAAAGGACTAAAAGCATCCCGCTTATTTATCCACATGACGGAGCAAGGAGCCAGGCGAGGGACTTCTTACGATGAGATGGCTAGTATTAGAAGAGGAAGAAGAGTGGTGGGAGGAAGAAGAAGAGGAAGAGGAATGGTGGGAAGAGGAAGAAGAGGAAGAATGGGAGGAAGAAGAGTGGTAATTGTAGCGGGCGTGTCAGACAACCTTGCTTTCTTCATCGCATAGTTTTTAGCAAGGATTCACGAAGCATGTAGTGCTCCGTGCCGTCACCACTCCTCATACACGCCCAGAGACAAATACCCCGCACTCCCTTGTTCATTAATGTTTCCCATTGACTACCTTGATCATCAGCATACTATTTGCTTAGCCTATATTACTTAGACTCTGATTAGCGCCTCCCCTGGGGCCTCGTGGGAGAGAGCAATGGTGCGTGTAGCGGTAATAGACTATGAGCTCTGCAAGCCCAATAAATGCAATAAGGAGTGTATAGTATTCTGCCCTGTCAACAAGACAGGCGGCAAAGCAATAGAGATGGATCCTAACCGCAAGAAGCCAGTAATATATGAGGAGACATGTATAGGCTGTGGCATCTGTGTAAGAAAGTGCCCCTTCAAGGCAATAAGCATAGTGAATCTACCCGACGAGCTAGAGAAGATGCTTCTCCATAGATACGGCGTCAATGGCTTCAAGCTCTACGGCCTACCTGTGCCTAGGCAGGACAAGGTTCTCGGCATACTCGGCAAGAATGGTACAGGAAAGACTACTGCCCTAAGAATACTAGCAGGCGAGCTCAAACCAAACCTCGGCGAGCCTGGCCGGGAGCCTTCATGGGACGAGATAATTAGAAGGTTTCGTGGCACCGAGATACAGAATTATTTCCGCGCACTAGCCGAGGGAAAAATAAGAGCTGCTCATAAGATACAATACATAGACCTTGTACCCCGCAGGGTAAAGGGTACCGTTGCAGCCCTACTAGAGAAAGCTGATGAGAGAGGCATATGGCGGGAACTCGTCAAGGAGCTAGGACTCACTAGTGCGCTTGACAAGGACATACGTGTGCTAAGCGGCGGAGAGCTACAACGCTTCATGATAGCTGCTGTGCTAAGCAAGGACGCCAACCTATACCTCTTCGACGAGCCAGGCAGCTACCTTGATGTAAGGGAGCGGGTCAAAGTAGCAAGAGTAATAAGGAGCTATACGCCCAAGAATAGCTACGTCGTTGTAGTTGAGCACGATATAGCTATGCTCGACTACTTATCGGATCACGTAGTGATAATGTATGGCGAGCCCGGCGTCTACGGTATATCCTCGAAGCCTTACGCGGTCGGGGCCGGGATAAACCACTTCCTGAAAGGCTACCTACCAGCAGAGAATATGAGGATAAGAAACGAGCCAATAAAATACACAATCAACCCAACAGAGGCACTACAAGCAATACAGACATCAACAAAGTACATTGAGTGGACAAGGCTTACTATAAGCCTAAGCGGCTTCAGCCTAGAAGTTGACCCGGGCGAGGTATACGAGGGAGAAGTACTAGGCATCCTAGGCCCCAACGCCATAGGGAAAACAACCTTTGTGAGAACACTAGCAGGCGAAATAGAACCCGCAGAAGGCGAGGTAAGAAAACCAGGCGAGAAGCTCAAAGTAAGCTACAAGCCGCAGAGACTAAGCCCACAGACACTCGGCGAGGACAAGACCGTAGAGGAACTACTAAGAGAGGCCAACTCCTCTGCACTAGCTCCAGGCAGCTGGATTAATGTAGAGATTGTAAAGAGGCTACGAATAGACCGGCTCCTTGATAGGAGAATCGATGAGCTCAGCGGCGGAGAGCTGCAAAAAGTAGCAGTAGCAGTCACAATAGCACGTGAAGCCGACATATACCTACTGGACGAGCCCTCCGCCTACCTCGATGTGGAAGAAAGACTAGTAGTCGCCAAGGCAATTAAGCGGCTAACCGAGGCAAGAAAAGCCGCAGCAATAGTAGTTGAGCACGACATAGCCGTACAAGACTACATCGCGAACCGAGTAATGGTGTTCACCGGCACCCCAGGCATAAAAGGACACGCACTCAGACCACTACCACTAAACGAGGGTATGAACAAATTCCTAGCAGAAATAGGAATAACAATAAGAAAGGACCCAGAAACCGGGAGACCAAGGATAAACAAAGAAGGAAGCTTCCTCGACCGAATGCAGCGAAGACTCGGCAAGTACTACTACATACCGAGACCGGGAGAGAAAGAACAAAAGGAAAAGAAATAACCCCTATCTTCTCTGCGCCTCTACCCTTAAGCCTGACAGGATAATCCTGTAACCTGTCAGGCGGGAAATAAACTAGTACCGGGAACCAAGCCCCTTAATACTCTACACAGGAGAATACACAGCCCTTTACACTTAGCCGTAGCCCACTACTCCACTCTATCTCGGAGCAACAATGCTGCCATTACAGCGAGTCGAGGAGCGAATAAGAATACTCAACACAGCCCTAGTACCACTGCTACGAGGGGCTAGGCGCTACCTCTCAATATGGTCGCAGCTACAAAGAATAAGCAAAAAGCCTTTGGAGACATATACAACAAGCGACTATACAGTAACGATATTCTTAGCCGAAATGCCTGGCTCAAACCCTCTCCTCATAGCGTACTATATTAGCACGCAGGCCTCCAGGCCCTTATCCCCCTCGCAACTAGCTGCGAGAATAAGAAGAGTACTAAAAGAGGTAAATAAGCTCCGGAATAAATTATTCACAGCAGCAGATATTCTCTACATAGTGTATGCACCAAGAGGGTTCACGAAGGGGGCGCGAAAACTAGCACGCACTAAGGGAATAAATCTAGCAACAACACAGAGAGAAATCCTAGCACCAGTAGCCCGCTACATAACAAAGAGATTTAACAAGCTACTCAACAAGATAAAGGGGAAAAGAATATGGGGTAATCTACCACTACTGCTCTATGCATTACAAGAGATAGGGATAAGCATAGGAGCTAACATAAAAAAGGTACTTGACACATTAGACCTCATAAGACTCGTTGAAAAAGGAGGAAAAATCACATAGGACACAGGCAACCACTAAACAATTATTATTGTTATTATATCACGACTCCTCGGCGCGGCTCTATACCTTGTGTCACTAGGATCTCTAGTCTCTGTGATGCACTGGCAATATTAAGAGTTCCAACTGGCAACTATAATACTATTATTTTCAAAATTACATAAATTACTATTCTTAACCAAATTAATACAACAACACCGCATCTCTCGTAGTCTAAGCTACTAAGTCCAAAATGAAATAGCCCGACATCGGATACCTTGTTTTCCGCTAAAATGCTAAATTATGTATAAAGTAATAATTATGTGTAATATTAATAAAGCGGCTAGTATTCAGTATATTGATAGTTACCGAATAGGTACGGTATTGAAGATAGCATTTCTCTTAGCCAAAGTAATATTAATGAACGCTATATTATCCTCCTGAGAGCGCGCAGCCAACTCGGTAGCTCTATCAATTGTAGCACTATAGAGGCAGAGACCTATCAACTAATCTTGGAGTAAACTCAATACACTTTTAATAACTTTTACTCACTATAATTGTTAATTATCAATAAAAATAGTGTTTAGAGTAAGGATTTGTACCTTAAATACCACTGCTCTGCCTGACAGGCTATAATGAGCTAGGACCTGGATCGGACTTCGCCTGTATTCTCATAACACTCTTATGCGTAATCATTGTAAAAGTACTATACTAAGAATATTTCTTAACTACAATATAGTGATCCGGAGGGTTCCTCTAGGTTTCTTTGTATTACTTCTTATTCTGTCGTTCTGCATATAATATTTGGGGATAATAGACTATTGGGGCCCATAATTATTGCATTCGCGGCGCAAACTTGTTAATAGCCTCTGATATATCCTAGTTACATTTGAGATATGAGTAAGAGAGGGTGTAGCGCATGAGCGCAGAGGAGAGAAAGGTTACTATTAGTGTAATTAAGGCTGATATAGGTAGTCTAGCGGGTCATCACAAGGTTCACCCCGACACAATGGCTGCTGCTTCAAGGGTTCTTGCTGAGGCTAAGCGGAAAGGCCTAATCATAGACTACTTTGTGACACATGTTGGAGACGATCTCCAGCTAATAATGACTCACCGTAAGGGAGTTGACAGCCCCGATATACATGGACTTGCATGGGATGCTTTCAAGAAGGCTGCTGAGGTAGCTAAGGAGCTCGGGCTATACGCTGCTGGCCAGGACTTGCTAAGCGATGCTTTCTCCGGTAACGTGAGAGGGCTAGGGCCGGGAGTAGCTGAGATGGAGATTGTTGAGAGGAAGAGCGAGCCAATAGTAATATTTATGGCTGATAAGACTGAGCCCGGGGCTTTCAACTTCCCAATGTTCAGGATATTTGCTGACCCATTCAACACAGCAGGTCTAGTGATTGACCCTAGGATGCATGACGGCTTCAAATTCGAAGTACTCGATGTAATGGAGGGCAAGTACGTTGTACTAAACACGCCAGAGGAGATGTACGACCTACTAGCCCTTATTGGTACCCCTGGCCGCTACGTCGTGAAGAGGGTTTTCAGGAAGAGCGATAACGAGATAGCAGCAGTAGTGAGTGTTGAGAGGCTAAACCTCATAGCAGGCCGCTACGTCGGCAAGGATGACCCCGTGGCAATAGTGCGTGCACAGAGTGGCTTCCCAGCACTAGGCGAGATACTGGAGCCGTTCAGCTTCCCGCACCTCGTAGCAGGCTGGATGAGGGGAAGTCATTGGGGCCCATTGATGCCAGTGGGGCTCAAGGATGCTAAGTGCACGCGCTTCGACGGACCGCCAAGGATAGTCGGCCTTGGGTTTAACATAACCAAGGGCCGCCTCATAGGCCCGACAGACCTATTCGACGACCCAGCGTTCGACGAGGCTAGGAGAACTGCACAGCTAATAGCTGACTACATGAGGCGCCACGGCCCATTCATGCCGCATCGGCTAGGCCCCGAGGAAATGGAGTACACGACACTGCCACAGGTACTAGAGAGGCTCAAGGACAGGTTCAAGGAAGCAAAGGACTACGAGAAATACATAAAGCCGAAGATAAAGCACAGCGAGATGCTAAGCGGAGCCGAGGAAATGCACGACTAAGGCCGGAGCCCGCATGATTATATTTTGTTTTTAACTACTATACTTTTGCATTTTAAACTTCTTTAAACTCTTTAGAGGCTTGTCTTTTGAGGCTATGAGGAGGAGCTGGCGAACTGCTTTCTCTATGTGATGAGGAATCTCCTCACCGAGCCCCTCTTAGTCGGAAACCGTGGGGTTCATCGCCCTAAGATTCTTGTATAGGTGTGCTTGCCCCCTCTTGTGGGGAGCTAGCGTGGGCACAGTGTTATTATCGGGGTTGCATGCACGCGTCGTATCCGAGGCCAAGGCCCGGGATAAGCGGGATTGGCAGGCAGTACTGGTTGTTAACTATAAGGCTTACCCTACAGCCTTTGGTGATAAGGGGCTAGCTATAGCTCTTGCAGCAGAGAAGGTGGCTGAGGAGTATAATGGCTCTGTTAGGGTAGTACTAGCTGTCCCCTCTACAGAGATTTCCAGAGTAAGCGAGGTCGTTGACAAAGCCGTTGTCTATGCGCAACATATTGACCCGGTGGAGCCTGGTGCTCATACCGGGTTTCTCCCCGCAGAGGCCGTGAAGGAGGCTGGTGCTAAAGGTACGCTTCTTAATCATAGTGAGCACAGACTGGTTCTTAGCGACATCGATCACGCTATTAGGAGAGCAACCCAAGTAGGGCTCGAGACGCTCGTATGCGCTGATACACCTACTGTCGCGGCTGCCGTGGCAGCTCTGACACCCACAATGCTCGCCATAGAGCCCCCGGAGCTCATAGGCACAGGCATACCTGTCTCAAAAGCAAAGCCCGAAGTTGTGACAGACACCCTTAAGCTAGTGAGAATGGTTAATCCCGATATACCTGTACTAACTGGTGCAGGGATTAGTAGTGGAGAAGACGCTGCAGCCGCTATAAGACTCGGCACAATAGGAGTCCTAGTAGCCTCAGCGGTGATGAAGGCCAGGGACCCAGAGGCAAAGATAAGGGAATTAGCAGAGGCCATGACTAAGGCTCTGGAAAAGAAGCAGTAACGATACCTAGCAGTAAATAGGCCATGTGTCCGCCTAGGGCTGTTTCTATTTCGTTCTCTAATCTATTTGTATTGTTCCTTGTCTCTTCTCCTTAATCATGTGTTATATTAGTTTGAACCCTGTTAAAGTTTGCAGTAGAGTCTGTGACAATTATTGTTTAAAAACTGGTGCGGTTTCGTTCTAGGAGTAAGGGGAAACTAAGGTAAGAGGCGGCGCTGGGATGAGCGCTGTTGCGCACTGGTCCTCTTACCCAGCTGCTGGAGACAGGCTGTTATCCTTCATAGGCATAGAGATACACTGGGCAATCCTACAGTACGTGCTCGGCCTACCATTCATGGCGTTCATAGCCCTCCTGCTATACCTGCGTAGCAAGGACAAGGCGTGGATGAGATTCGCCAGGACCCTGACCAAGGGCTTCATAATAGTATTCGCTGTCGGAGCCGCTACTGGTACCACCGTGGAGTTCGGCCTAGTACTACTATGGCCGCACCTGACTGAAGCTGCTGGCCGCTATATCTACTTCCCGCTATATGCCGAGATATTCGCGTTCCTAATGGAGGTAGTATTTCTCTACATGCTCTGGTATGGCTGGAACAAGCTATCGCCGAAGGCCCTAGCTGTTGTAGCTTTCCTAGGCTTCCTAGGAGCGTGGTACAGTGCCTCAATGATTCTCAGCGTTAATAGCTACATGGTTGCCCCGACCGGGATAATGCCGGCCTACAAGCCGAGCGGCCTCTACTTCTATAGCCAGGGCTACCCGAAGATACAGGTATACATGCCTAAGGATCTAGTGCCCTTGCTCAACATAACAGCGCTAAAGACTGCAGCGCACGTCGATATACTGGGCGTAGCAGGTGACTCGGTAAAGGTAGCGATACCGTCCAGGGTTGTCCAGGAACTTGTCAGGGAGGCGTGGAGCGGCGCCAAGCTCCAGGACAGTGTGTTAATCCACTTTGTCAACAAGACAACGGTTCAGCACCTAACATTAGAGCAGGTACAAGCGCTTGCGGCTAAGCTAGGCGTGCCCGCGGCTAGCCTCGCTGGCGCTAAGACCCCGGTAGAGATGCTCCTAAGCATACCCGTCAAGAACGTCCTAGACTACATACTAATAACAACAGTCAAGCACATAGGGTTCATGAGTATAACCTTCAAGAGCCCGGTCTACCCGGCAACACTCATGCATACACTAGGCTCAGCGCTAACAGTCTCGGGATTCACTGTCCTAGCGGGCTATGCGCTACGCCTACTCCGCATGCCAGAGAACGCTGACCCAGAATACCGCCGCTACATAGAGAAAGCATTCAAGTTCGCAGCAATATTCGCAGCCATAGTCATAGCGTACCAGGGCTTCATAGCCGGCCACGAGATGGGACGCGCAGTAGCCTACTGGAACCCAGAGAAATTCGCCGCAATGGAGGGTACCTCAGAGCATATAATGAGTCTCTCGAAGCTGCTTCACGCAGACAAGATAATGCCACTAATAGCATATGGCTCTATGAATGCAAAGCTACCAAGCTATGACAAGATACCAGTAAACTACTGCAAGTGCAGCCTAACCGGGGCTCCGCCAGTACAGGATTGTAGGCCGCCAATAGTAATTCACTACCTTTACTACACGAAGATAGGGCTAGCTATACTCCTAGGACTTTACGGACTCATAGTAGCGCTTGTAGTGATTAGGGATAAGTGGAGCCTGATCGATAAGACACTGAACATAGTAGGAATAAGAGGAGGAACAATACCCTCAAGGTTCTGGCTAATGTTAGCACCAGTAGCAGCGTTTACTGCGCAGCTAGTAAGCACGCTTGGATGGGCAGTTAGAGAGATAGGGAGAAAGCCGTGGACCATATACGGTGTAATGACCGTTGATGTTGCAAGGACAGCTAATCCAGCACCAGCATGGCAGCTGGCACTAATAGCGATATTCCTGCTATCAATATCATTCGGGCTCATATACGCTGTTTACCGTATACTCTGGGTACCAGGTAGGCCTAAAACCTAATAATGTTTTTAATCCATACATTGATTATTTCAGATATAATTATTAAATTATGATAAAGTGAAAATGAATATACAAAGCATAATAGCATAGGGGAGCGGTGAAGAAAAATGGTTGGATTAGCGCCAGCATTCCTTGCACTAACGTTTGGGTTACACATAACAATGGTGAACCTAGGCATAGGGCTAGCCTGGATAGTGCCCTATCTCAAGTGGAGAGCCGATAAAGGAGAAAAAGAACTCGAAAACATAGCTAGAGCACTCATGAGGTTCTACGCCGCAACATACGGTGTTGCAGGCGTCTTTGGTACAGCGTTTACAGTCTTCCTACTAAGCTACTACCCGCACTTCCTAGGCTTTGCCGGAGACATCACTATGATACCTTTCGGCCTAGCAATAATGATGATAGTGCTGCACTTCTTCAGCATAAGCGCCTACTGGTATGGCTGGGATCGCTGGAGCAGAAAAACACACTACTTCATAGGCTTCCTGCTAGGCATATCAGCACTACTAATCCCACTAGGCTTTAGAGCAGTCTTCGCATTCCTAAACATACCAGCAGGACTAGGCTACGACCCAACGCATCACAAGTTCTATCTCGATGTTACAGCGGCGTTGACAAAGAACCCTACCTACTGGCCGCTATACATTAAGAGCATAGTAGCAGCTTTCACAACAACATTCCTAGTAGTAATGGGCGCATATGCCTATAAGTACTTCATTGGCGAGAGCGAGGAAGAGAAAAAAGCTGCGCTCAAGACTGCAAAGATGTTCGCTAAGCCAGCAGCAATAGGCCTCGGGCTAATGCTCATACTAGGTCTCTGGTACGCCTTCAGCCTAGAGAACGTGCCATACAAGTTCAACAACGTCTTTGCGTCACTAGGGTGGAAAGTCGGTGATGGCAAAGCATACTACAACGTCTCGTGGCTATTTGTGCTAAAGATGCTATTCTACTTGTTCCAGATAGCAGCAGTAGCCTATGCAGTACCAGCTCTCCTCAAAGGAAGGCTAACAAAGACGCATGGAAAGATACTGCTCTACGCTGGCGTAGTCGCTATAGTAACCATAGCTGCTGGCGAGTACCTCAACGCGTTTAGCCAGTACCCATTCTTCGTCGCAGTATGGCCCGATGTACTATCGGGCCGTGTACCTCTAGATAAGTTAGCGAGCTACGGTATACACATACCAGCCCAGGCATTACCAACGGTCGTGAATACAATAAACTCTGTAGTACTCCTAGACAATACACCAACAACCCATCATATACTCGAGGCAATGGGTATTGCCAAGTTCTTCCCACAAACAAGCCCAGTAAACCAGATAGCAGTAGAAGGACCAGTAGTAGCACTAACAGTAGGCTTCCTTGCATTCCTGCTAGCTGCTGCAGCATATCTAGTATTCTATGTACTACTATGGCCCAGCAAGACTAAGGCGGAGCAATTAGTTGAGGCAGAGGAACAATACTAGTAACTTTACCTTTTTAATATTTTTATGTTTTTATCTTATAATTAGTAGATTACTTTCTATAGTTATCCTCTATGAATTCATGAGCTATTCTTCTTTGTTATATTATTCTTGTTATTTATTTTAGAAGGAGTAATAATTTCTTGCTATGCTTATGCTCGTTTGTAACGGGCGTTTATATTAACTAGCGTTAAAAATAAGTAGTATTCCGAAACCGTATCGAGTACGGTGAAAAACTGTGGCCCTAACCACGTTCGAGGAAGAAATCTACCTAAGAGCCCTAACTGGTAGACTAGTAGGTAAAGCCCTAGCAGACCTAGGAGTAAACAAACTAGCAGTAGTAGCCCCAAAGAACATAATATGCAGCAGCATAGCAACAGCAACAGAAGCAGCATTCCTAGACCACAGCGGTGGCGTAACATACCACTTCATGGTAGAGCTAGGCAAGAACGAAGAAGAGGTAGCTAAGCGCGTAAAGGAGTTCGGAGCACAAGTAGTACTACTACAGTTCGGCGGCGAGGACCCAATAGAGAAGGTAAAAGAGAGCTTCGTCAAGTTCCTCAAGGCAGCAGCGAAAGAGAATATTCCGGGAGCAATAGTGTTCCACGTAAGAATATTCGCTGCTGGCGGCGTAGCAGAGGCACTAAAGGACGAGGAGGTAAAGAAGTACCTAAGCAGCAAAGACCTATACGTCTACACAGTGGGCTTCGACGAGGGCAAGGTATACGTGAACAAGGTAAAGATAGAGAACGGCGAGACTAAGCTAGAGAAGCTAGCAGAGTACCAGGTAACACTAGAGCACGCGGATCTACTGAATCGCAGCCTAAAGAACAGAAAGGTAACATTTCAATAACCTTTTTCTAACAAGTCGCATAGCTAGCTAAAGGACAAGATAAGGCTAAGAAGAATACATCAACTCACTGAGGCTTCCACTAATAGGCCAAGGTATCGCTGCGAGGCTACGGGAGCTCTACCTAGGAGCTATACATAGTAGCCCGGAGAAGCCAGCCAAAAGCCTAGAGAAAATAAGTAGGCTAGGTATAGATAACACGGCC
>JALVHV010000175.1 GCA_027028845.1 Pyrodictiaceae archaeon
TACCCCGATTGTAGCCCTGAGTGCATAGAGGCGCTACAAGCAGCTTTCCGTATCTGCCACTTCCGTGGTGCAAGGCGCATAGAGATATGGAGTCCAAGTAGACAGGGTCTCACCAAGGCGGAGAACCTGCGCAGGAACTATGAGCTGCTCGGCGACCTAGTCTACGAGACGTGGAGCTGCTATCTGAGCGGCAAGTATCACTGCGGGCGCTGCGAGAGCTGCCGGAACAGGCACCAAGCATTCCTCGAAGCAGGTATACCTGACTGCACGCTCTATGAGTACCCACCCGGTAACCCTGAGGACTTTGTCAAAGTAGGAGAAGCATATGTACATAAGAGCTGTACAAAACTAGCTGTTCCGAGAAAATAGCTATTTTTCACGTATTCTTATCGCCTCTTAACCCTTTATATCCTTATCATAGCTGCTTATTCTTAACAAGACTTAATTCTAGGCTTACCGTATTCTTATAGAAGCGGATAGGGCCTGCTCTTCCCCCTTAGCTCTCTAGGTGATGGGTTATAGGGACTAAGTCTAGGAAGCTACCGCCTAGGCCCGATATAGGCTCGCTACTCATAGCACTAGGTCTCCTTGGTGTCCTCGTGGCAGCTGGTACTAGTGTCGCAGCAGCAGCCATAGTAGCCGGGATTGTCGGGATAATGGTTCTACCAGTCCTAATGTTTGTCAGAGAGGTCGCTGTCTTTAGCCCAACAAAGGTATTAGAGCCTAGGGAGGCAGGCATAGTTGCTGAGTGGCTTCTCGAGGCAGCAAGAAGCCTGGGTGTTGGCAGCCTCGTAGTGTTCTACACCTACAGGCGTGGCACGGGTCTACAAGTCGTCCAGCTTAGCGGCTCGCCCTTGCCGGGTAAGAAGGGAAATGAGGGCCTTCAGAGCGCATTAGCGGTGCTGGTTCATAAGGCTGCTTGGCACGCGATGCCGGCGGTGATGAGGGTTGACAAGGCGGTCTACGTAGCTATCCCGGCGAGGATCATGGAGACACTGTACTCTCTCGCTGGTAAGGGGCCTCGTGGCGCTTATCTCTATCTCGGGAATAAGAGCCACGTAAAGCTAGTCTATAAGACCCTGTACGAGCTCGCCTCAACAACGCTCCCAGATAATAACAGGGTTTATGCAGCCTACTTAGCGACAAAGGCCTTTACGAAGATGCTGATAAGCGGCTCTATAAGGCTCTCCCCCGAGCTAGCACAGATAATAGACGAGCTCATACCAATGGAGCCTCCATGGATAAAGAGCAAGGTTGTTGAGCAGATAAGGCTAGAGGCACTAACAGCCATAGAGCCTTGATAAAGAGTACACCTACATCAAGGGGTCCTCGAAGGAGAGAAAAGTGTCAGCAAACCGCGGCGACTAGGCCCCGCATCCTCTTTGCTCCTCGGGCAAGGGTGGGCTCATCACTTACCGGGATTACATTGTTTCCCTCAAAATCGTTGTATAAGGATTACGCAAGCCTTGCTCATCTCTAGTACTAGTTCGTGGCTACTTCGTTATCTCGAGCTCTAGCTTCACCGGTGTCTCTGAGCGCAGTGTATCAGCCACGGGGCAGTATTTCTCTGCGTTATGGACTAGCTCCCTGATTTTCTCGGGATCCGCGCTACTCCTTACTACTAGGCGGAGCTTGGTGTCCTGGAGCCCTGGTTTAGCTTTCCCAATAAATCCTCTCGGGTCCACGTAGGCCTCAGCAACAGCCTCTACACTCTCTATGTCTACTCGGCTTCGCTGTGCATGCAGCCTTAGAGTCATTATGAGGCAACTAGCTAGCGCGGCTAGCAGAGCCTCTAGAGGCGTTGGGCCTTGGTCGGTTCCCCCGCTCTCCCGAGGCTCATCTAGTACTAGTTCGTGGCTCCTAGCCTGTGCTCTTACCAAGTAGCCCTCCTTGTTCCTCGCGACAACTCTTATGTGTATGAGTTTCAAAATATTCACCGTTTTGGTAACCCTTCTCCACGAGCCTAAAAGAACGGCTCCCCGCAGACTACATCCTATGAGCCGCTACGCGTCCCAGAGACGAGTCTATGGCCTTTTTGCAAAAAGACGGAGAGGCATCAACAGCTATTATGCGTCTCCTCTCAGCGACCGTGTCATCAAGTACTCGTAGGGATTGTGTGCGGGCTATGCATGTTCCGAGCAAGCGCCATGGCTTCCATAGCGAGGGCGGTGTATCTATCTTTACTAGTTTTTGGAGCATCTCTGTGAGGCTAGGGGTACGACCTTTCTCCCCGGGTACCATGCTATGGTAAATACTGGATACATAGTTATTGAAGCCTACACGTATTCGGTGAAGGAGAT
>JALVHV010000176.1 GCA_027028845.1 Pyrodictiaceae archaeon
AGCCTCTTAGCCTCATCCTCAGCGCTAGGCTCAAAGAGACTCTTCTTTATAAGCTCTAACTGCTGGTAGTCAGTCCTTGTACTCACCGCTAACCCCTAAACACTATATTTGTATCAACCTACTCTAATCTGGATTCATAGAAGGAGAAGGCCCGAGTCTCAATATACTCTGATATTACTAGATTAGCCTTAGGCGGAATTTTCTATTCCACTTGCCGGTTTAGTATTCATGAGAGAGCCATAGCACCTAGAACGCGCATCCTAGCTGACTGCTATACGAGGGTAACAATAGCGGATGGATGTTTTCTTGCGTGACCCTCTTCTTTTGGACTAATAGGTGCTACCCTGAGCTACATAGAGAGGAGGATACAGGAGCGAGGAGAACCGTAGCGCTAACCTCCTTGATACGTTTACGTTTTTACTCCTTACTTTATGTAGAGTATTATTTTCTCGAAGGGCTCTTCTTCGTAGAAGACTTGGCGTTTAGCCTGCATATATACCATGAGCTCCTCTGTTGTTAGAACAGCGTAATCGTATAGGTGCTCTGCTGGCGTTATTATTGTTAGATAGTGCTCAAACTCTAGATCAGTATAGATGACCTCGAAGTTGCCAACATAGTTACGCCCAGATATGTCTATTCTTGGGGGATTAAGGGGTTCAACCTTCTCGGCGAAATCTATGAATATTGTTTTCCTATTCATATGCTCTATTTCTCTCTTCCCACTGTATTTGCCGCTAATTAGTATAGAGCGGGGTTCAAGTATGATTTCGTAGTTCTTCGCCCTAATGATCAATGTTTGGGTGCTCGGCTCTAGTTCTAGTCCTCCTCTCCCCCATTTTACATAGAGCGTTGCTTGGCGCCGCAATCCTGTCGCTCCCAGGAGTTGATGCGGCCTGGATAGGCTTTAGAAAGTATCCTCAGGTTTCCTCGTCATGCCCTGTCTCCGGTATCTCTAGGAGCTTTCTTAGCTCTGCTGCAAGCATTCGTGCAGCAACACTTGTCGGGAGAACTGTATCCTCTTTGCGGTAAGCGGTTGGCGCCTTAACTCTCATTCCTTGACCATTTATTATTTCTATCTCGTGCATTCTTAGACTGTGCTCTGTCTGCCTCATCTTCTCTATTATGACGTACCTTCTTAGCTCTCCTCTAACGATGCCTTTCCTGAACCTTATAATTCCGTCAGCTACGTGTTCTATTCCGAATCCGAAGCCAAGACTTGTTGTCACCGCGTACTGGCTTGTGAGCAATGCTGTGAAGTCCCATCTATAGAGGACCCGTTTCACATAGTAACTGTAGCGCCTCGCCATAGCTGGCTTATCGAGCCAGAAGGCTGACATAGAGTCTATGACCAGTCTTGCTCTCCCATATCCCAGGTACTTCTTTGCCTCAATAATCTTGTTGACCAAGTGATCAACGTCTAGTTCTATTAAACTCCATGGATCATCCCTATACCCCATCAAGGCATCGATTATTACTAGCTTGCCTTCCCTAATTGCCCGCTCAAAGTCAAAGCCAAACATAGCTGCTTGTCTTATTATACTCTCCTTGGACTCCTCTGTCGTTACATAGATGTTCTTATCACCTACACGTATACCCTCAGCTATAAAGTGTATCGAGAAAATAGTCTTACCTGTACCGGGTTCCCCTACTACTGCTACAAAGAATCCACGGGGAATCCCTCCTTGTATGAGCTTGTCAAACCCCTCTACTCCCGTCGATAATCGCTCTATACTCACTCTGCTCTCCAAGATGTTCCCCGAGAGTAAAGCTATTACCCAGGCTACCCCTTATCACATATAATGCTGCTACGTGGTTACGGGGGTTTATAATAGGAACATAGCTCTGAAGCAGTACAAGCCTCCACAAGTACTACCTTATTACTTCTCGAGGTATTCTTACTCGATATGCACTCGGCTATCCTCTTTGCAAGGAGCTCGGCCGTAGGGTTTTGTGTCCCTAGGACCTCGTTGAGGTAACGATAATTTATTTCTTTAAGGCAATCATCTAGTTGCGCCAGGAGTTCTAAGTGGTCTACAACCTTGTTGTCCTCGCCTAGCTCGCCCTCGATACAGACCTTGACTCGGTAGTCATGTCCGTGAAGCGCTTCGCCTGGTATATGGGGCGAGGAAAGCTTCAGCGCTACCGAGACCCATTTTGAGACACAGACGCCGTAGGGCACCTAGACGTCCCCTCTAGAAGGGGTTGAGCCCTTAGCCTTAATCCAGCTTCTCTTGCATCCTACAAGCTCTCTCAAGGGCTAGGGGCTACAGAGAGGTGCTAGCTATGGCGCT
>JALVHV010000177.1 GCA_027028845.1 Pyrodictiaceae archaeon
AGGATTTACCGCTACGGAGTATCTCGCATGCCTTGTCGAAGCCCTTGCCAGGGCCACTTACACCACCCATTTCCAGCAAGAGCCCTGCTATGCTACAAGCCTTTGTCACGAGGCTTGGGCTGCCACCGCCCTTCATTAAGGTCTCTAGGGCCTCTTGGGCCTCTAGCGCAGGGCCAACAGTGAACCCTATTGGCTCCCCGCCATAGGTTAGGGCTATTCGTAGCTTTATCCCGAGTCGCCCAGCTTGTTGGAGGAACATGCTCGCCAGCTTCTCGGCCTCGGCCTCTGTCTCGACCTTGGCTCCCTTCCCCATCGGTATATCGAGTACTAGTGTTGAGACGCTCATAGCTAGTTTCTTAGCCAATATGCTAGCGACTAGTTGTACTGGTGGGTCTAGGCCTAGCTTCCTCTCAACACGTACGAAGATGTCGTCGGCTGGTGCTAGGTTTAGGCTACCGCCCCATGCGAGGACTCCTCTAACCTTCTTGGCTATGTCTCTGAGCTCGTCGGGGCTAAACGCGACCCTCGCCAAGACCTCCATGGTATCGGCTGTGCCGGCTGGGCTGGTTATGGCACGGCTACTAGTCTTTGGGATAAGTAGCCCTGTTGAAGCAACGGTTGGTACAGCTAGTAGCGCGACCTTGCTATTGCCCGGTACTCCCCCGATGCTGTGCTCATCGAATACTGGTTCGCCGAACTCTACAACGGTGCCAGTCTCCACCATTGCTCTTATGAGGTACTCTAGCTCCTCCTCATCCATGCCCCTCATGGTCTGAGCCGAGAGGAACGCAGCTATGCCAGCGTCGTCATAGTAGCCCTGCACAATATCGGCTATAATGGCCTTAATCTCCTTGGGTCCCAGCTTCTCGCCTCGTAGCCTGCGCTGGAGGAATCCTAGGCTACTAGGCACACCTAGTGGAACCACGTGGACGGATTCGCAGCCAGTAATCTTTATCTTCTCATAGATACCCTCAGAGACAACAACAGTGCCCGGCTCAACATCCCTTGACACGAGCAAAGCGGCTCCACAGCCACAATGAGCGCATATGAGCTGGACGCGCTCCCCGGGCAGGACTCCCAGAGCAGAGGCATCGCCAGGGCTTAGCATTACCACGTCAAGGCTACCAGCACGGAGCTTAGAGGCTACGACGCGGAACCTCTTATGTACCGGGGGCTCCTCGGCCAAGACAAGGTCATCCTCCAGCCACGTAGGTATGCTAAGACCTCTTAGTTCCCGTGATGGAGGGGTTGGGTCTGGCCCTCGGTGAACGTTTTTGGGCAAGAACTAGTAAGTCTTCCCAGTTTCTAATAAGCCTTACCGGGTCCACTTACGAGTGATGACCAATAATCTCTGCAGAGAAGTAAGCCTCCTCTTCCTCTACAGCTACCCTGCTAGTTGAGCCAGCGAGTAGCGTCGCCACTATCGCTGTGAGGAGTACCGCCTCAGCCAGCTCAGCTGGTAGAGTACCGGATTTGAGCCCAGTAAAAGCTATTATAGATGACATAGTTAGCCTCGCAGCGAATAAGTTAGCTGCTTTAAGCCCAATATTCTTAGATGGCACTAGGAGCCTTAGCCCAATATAAGTGGCGAGTATCTTTGAGGGATAACTAGCGATGAGAAGCACTAGTGCTATTGGCCAGCACCTAGACAGCTCAGCCACAGCCACATCCATCCCGGCCGTGACGAAGAATATCGGGGCTAAGAAGCCGAAGATAACTGCTCCTATCTTGTCCATCGCCTCTGTTCTCTTAGACGCCGTCTCCGCTAGGGCTAGGCCAACTATGAACGAGAAGAGAACAGCATGTATACCAACAGCCTCGGAGAACAATATGACGCTTAGCAACAAGGCAAGCATTATACGGATTTCTGCCTCGTGGCCTAGCCGGGGTGCTCTCCGGGACAGAGAGCCTAGGAGTGGAGGCACTAGCACAAGAGCCGCAATATATGCCACTAGCAGCTTGCCGGGATGAAGAACAAGGGCTGTAAACACAACAATGCTTACAACATCAGCCACCATTGTCGAGGCAAGCAGTATCTGGCCAAGCTCTGTCTGTACTTGTCTAGTCGCGTGAAGAATAGCGTAGACAACAGCGACACTCGTAGTCGAGACACCAGTGGCAGCAAGAAGAGCAACCCTCAGCGAGTACCCGAGAAGGCGGAGAAACAGCGTAGAGACAACGAAGGGCCCAGCAAAGCTAAGGAGACCCACAGCAAGACTCCTCGTAATAGTCCTAGCTATTAGGCTCGGGTCCATCTCTAGGCCAGCGAAGAACATTACCGCAGAGCT
>JALVHV010000178.1 GCA_027028845.1 Pyrodictiaceae archaeon
CGCTTAATCTCGTCCTCCCTTACCCGTATATCGTCTCCCAGCTTAGCCGCAACAAGGAAGTCGCGTGCATCAACACTGCGCAGCAGCTCTGACGCCTTCTCCCCCGCTACTTGTATCCACTTCTCTAGTTCCGAGCCACATATGTAGCATCTTAGTGGCTGAAACTCCTCTCCTACAGTCTCGCTATATAGCTGCCTAGCTTGTTCACCGATGTTCGGTGCAAGCTGTCTGAGAAGTTCTACGGCGTCTTTATTGCCTTCGCGGATTCTCTCATGCAGGCTCATCAGGATTACTCTCTTAATTGCATCGCCTCTCTCCTGGTTGCTCCACCCGCGCCCTAGCAGTGCGAACATTCTGCCAAGGCATCTATCGCAGAGAGGGTACTCTCTCAACAGTCTCAGACTTTTCTCTACTATCTCTCTAGCCGAGCTAAGTACATCGTCGTCTGCACCTGGCATCATTCACGACCATTATTGATGCGAGTAGCCACCAGGGCTTTAAACCAACGCGTACCTTGTCCTCATCTACTATTATGCAGCTAGGACAAGCACTAGGGTTAACTGCATAGTCCATGGCATTAATACAGTCCTCTGGGTACTCGGGTCTTTGCTGATGAGGTAATGCTCTGAGGCGTGTACCTGGCCACTTCCTCCCGTCTAGTACTGTGCGTAGGAATCCGAGGAGGTTGTTCTCTCCTGGTCGGAGCCACTTTACTCGGCTCCCCTCTATCTCCAAGAGGTACGAGGTGCAAACATTGCCATGTCTCAGTCTTAGTATTAGGCGGAGCGTGACCCAGTAGCGTATAGCATTGGAGAGAAGCAGTGCCGAGGATATAGCGTGGGCTGCGTGGAGAAGGGATTCTGTGGAACAGGTTGTTATATAGTATATGCTAAGTTGGTAGCTTCCCGGACTTGACGAGCTTGTCAAGGATATCCTTCCTCTTCTTCAACGTCCTCATCATTCTCTTAACAGTCTTATAGTAGTTGTAGAGCTCCTTGACATCGCTTGGCTCAACACCAGCTCCTATGGCTATCCTTTTCACCCTTGACCGCTGCTCTAGGAGCTCGGGGTTATCGAGCTCCTCGTAGGTCATAGAGTTCATTATGTTTATCCATTTCCGCGTCTTCTCCTCGCTCAGCTTGGCAGCATCCTCAACAGACTCTATCATTGTTGAGAGACCGGGTATCATTTGGAGTACTTTGCGGAATGGGCCAAGCTTTTTCACCTGCTGTATCTGTCTATAAATAGTCCTAAACGTTATCTTCCCGGAGAGCATCTCGGTGACTGTCTTCTCGAACTCCTTTGCGCTCTCAAGCCTCTCTATGCGCTCGAGAAGCGACTCTAGGTCGCCCATGCCGAGGAGCCGAGCAACGAACCTCCTAGGCTTAAAGACCTCTATCTCCTCGATGTCCTCGCCTGTCCCGATGAACTTTATCCTCGCACCAGTAGCCGCGACAGCCGATAATGCTCCACCACCCTTGGCTGTGCCATCCATCTTTGTCACAATTATGCTACCTATCGGGGTCGCCTCATGGAACCTCTTTGCTAGGTCATAGCTCTTCTGTCCCATAGCAGCGTCTATCACAAGGACAACCTCGTCCGGCTTAACGGCGTCAGCAATGTTCTTCATCTCCTCTAGTAGCGCCTCCTCCTCTCCGTAGCCATGCCTACCAGCAGTATCGATAATGATTATCTCTGCTCCACGGCGCTTAAGCTCCTCGACACCACGCTTAGCAATACCAATAGGGTCGCGTGACCCGGGCTCCCCGTAGAACATTGCCCGGGCCTTCTCCGCTAACTGCCGTAGCTGGTCATACGCGCCGGGGCGATAAGTATCGGCAGCAACAACGCCAACACGGTACCCCATATCGCGGTAGAACTTCGCAAGCTTACCAACAGTGGTAGTCTTACCGCTCCCTTGTACACCAACCATCATTATAACGTAGGGGGTATAGGGGGGCTTGACCTCGGGCTCATAGTCGCCGCCAAAAAGCCTCGCCAACTCCTCATAGGTTATCTTGACGAGCCACTCACGGCGACTAACGCCGGGCGGGGGCTCGCTCTTTAGGGCTTGTTCTCTAATACGCTTAGTTAGGTCAAACACGAGCCTAACATTTACATCAGCAGCTATCAATGCCTTCTGCAAATCACGTATATACTCCTTCACAATGGACTCGTATGGACCGCTCCGGCGAAGAAGCTTACTAACAGCCTTACGAATATCCTCAAGCCCCGGCAAGGCACTAAATCAGCCCCTAGATAGGAGG
>JALVHV010000179.1 GCA_027028845.1 Pyrodictiaceae archaeon
TTTCTCCTCCGGGAACCCTTCCTCAAGGTATTTTCTCGCCTCATCAGTTAACACGTATTCCTCGACAACGCGTTCTCTTAGTTCAACAAGCCCCTTTGATGCAAGGAGTCGAAGAAGTGCTTCAACACTACTACGACTCATTCCGATAATATCAGCGATCTCGTCGGTGCTATACTCCTTGCCTGGCTTTATACCCTTCTTTTCCATTAGTCTTAGTAGCTGGTACTCAGACTCCGATACAGAGATTCGTGCCAAAATAGTGGCCCCATCAACTATGGCCGGGACTACTACTCCTTTTAAATAAATCTATGCAAGGAAAGAGCCAAGACATAACTGGAGACCTAGTCATGAAAAAGAGAGTTATCCGTGTGCTACTCTTGCTAGAAACTATACTTCTCGCCGGGCTTTAGTATAACAACCTTTGTGTCTAGCCCTTTTTCTTCTACGAGCTTCTTGAACTTCTCCGGGTCAGCTTGTATAACCGGGAACGTGTTGTAGTGCATGGGTATGGCTACTTTCGGCTTTATTAGCTCAACTGCCTTAGCTGCTTGCACCTCATCCATGGTGAAGTGGCCACCTATAGGTAGCATAGCTATATCGGGTTTATAGAGCTCGCCTATGAACTGCATCTCTGCTATAAGCCCTGTATCGCCAGCATGGTATATCGTTGCCTCTTTACCAATAATCACTACTCCGGTTGGCACGCCTTTCTCAGAGCTATGAGCAGCTGGAGTAAAGAGTACCTTGAGATCTAGGTCCATCTTGAGGGGCCCACCTATATTAGCACCAATGACCCTATTACTCTCCGATTGGCCGAGCTTCGCTGCAACATCATTCGCTATCTCATAGACTGCTGCGAGCCTCGCCTTAGGGTTAAGCTTCATTAGCTCAATGGCCTCGCCCAAGTGGTCGCCATGATCATGCGTAACTATGATTAGATCTACTTTGTCCTTGTATTCCTCGATGCTAACTGGTGATGCTGGATTAGTGAGCCAAGGATCAATTAGTACCAGGTAGCCATCGAGTTCTACCTCGAACGTGGCATGGCCAAGCCACCTGACATACCCCATAACGCACACCTCCGCTGCTTAATAGTAGAGAACAGGTACACGCTTCCCCGAGTCTTCTGGGATAAAGAGTCTCGGATAAGCCTTAAACAAGTTACCTACGTAGCGCACAACAAATCCTAGTAAGACCTTTTAACTGGCTACTAGTTTTCCTAGCTCTTTCTTGCTTGCGCTTATTTCTTAGCACTTGGTCTAAGCTGGTAATGCTTTCCTCGTATATTGCATCAACCACCAAGCTGATGCCACACTTAGGACAAACATCGTCAACAACTTTGCCTACATAGTCTCCTTCCCTAAAATCTCGCGTTTTGGTATATCCGCATCTAGGGCAGCGTAGAACGGTTACAACTTTCTTCTCTGGTTCTCGCTTGCCACGAGACCCTAGTGTAGCGAATATCATGTAGGCAACCATAGCTATAGACAAAACGACCATGGATAACATGTAGAGGGTGTATAGGTCCAGGTTCAATACCTTGTCACCTCTTATTGTGCGACACCAAGCGTGTTGCCTACGCCCACAACTATGATTGTGTCACCGGGCCTTGTCTCCTCCATTATTAGTCTCTTCGCATGCTCTACTGCTTTTTCTACGCCCTCAACTATTTCTTTCTTAATAGCTGTTATTGCTTCCTCTAATCCCATCTTGATTGCTATAGCGTAGAGCGGTATCTTATGCCTCACTGCAATTCTCTCTATCCTTATTTTCTCGGGGCCCGGGTCTCCCATAGCTACACCTGTGCCCTCAGCTATAGAGCCTGTAGGTTCCCCCTCCATTTTGAGAGCAGCATCAATTGTTATTATGGAGGCAATACTGCTCGGTGACAAGGTTTCCACTATCTTCTCGACAGCTTCCCCGGGGCGTCCAACAGTGCTTCCCGGCCCCTTGGCTTTCACAACTATAATTCTCCTATTCTCGTACTCGTGAATACTATAAACAGTATCCTTAGCTATTTCTACAGGGCCTTCGATACGTGGAAGCGTCCTCATTAGTTTGTAGGCCGCTAATGGCCCTGCTGCATCACCTATTGGTATCCCCTTTGCTATTACCTTGGAGGCATCATAATAGGCTTTTGCTATTCTCATATAGAAGGGGAGAAGCATCCATAATTGTGCTACTAGTAGTGCGTTACGCGTCTTTATACCGGTCAATAAGATATGACGAATATATTTATACAATATGTTCAGC
>JALVHV010000180.1 GCA_027028845.1 Pyrodictiaceae archaeon
TGCCACCTATTTTCTCGAAGTACCATTTCCACACATCAGGGTTTATCGGCTCGCCGACGCTGCCTAGGAGCCTCAGTGTTGAGAGATCGTGTTTCTCTACCCATTTGTCGCCGTAGCGGCGTAGGAGTCGTAGCAGTGTCGGACTAGTATAGAATATCGTCACACCGTACCTCTCGATCATCTCCCATATACGATCGGGGGCCGGGTAGTCCGGGGCGCCCTCGTACATTACCTGGGTCACTCCGTGCATCAATGGCCCGTAGACTATGTAGGTGTGGCCCGTTATCCAGCCAATATCGGCGGCGCACCAGTATATGTCGTGGGGCTGTGGGTCCCAGTTCCAGCGGAACACGTTATAGACATATGTCATGTAGCCGCCAGTGCTGTGCATAATGCCCTTAGGCTTCCCCGTGGTGCCGCTCGTATAGAGTATGAAGAGGACATCGTCGGCTTTCCTGGGCACTGGCTTCACATAGGCCTTCTCCGGCGCCTCCTTGATTAGCTCGTGGTACCAGTAGTCGCGGCCACTAACCATGTTGACCTCGTTACCGGCTCGCTTCACAACTATTACTTTCTCTACCTTGACTCCGCGCTCCTCAGCAATCCTTATCGCTTCGTCGGCTGCCTTCTTGAGCTCTATGACTTTTCCTCTCCGGTAGAACCCGTCAGCGGTTATCAGGATCTTGGCTTTCGCGTCAACTATTCTCTCGGCGAGGGCCTGGGCGCTGAACCCTGAGAAGACTACGCTGTGGATACCACCTATCCTTGTCACGGCCAGCATCGAGACAGGGAGCTCCGGTATCATGGGTAGATAGATGGTTACGGTATCGTCTGGCTTGAGGCCTATTATCTCTCGGAGAACCCATGCGAACTTGTTGACCTCGCGGTATAGCTCCTTGTAGGTTATGGCTCTCCGGTCCCCGGGCTCGCCCTCCCAGTAATAGGCCACCTTGTGCTCAACACTAGTCCCTATCCACTTGTCGAGAGCGTTTAGGTTGATATTGGTGACTCCTCCCTTGAACCAGCGGAAGAACGGCGGGTTGGAGGCATCTAGTACCTGGTCCCAGTGCTTAATCCATATCAGCTCCCTTGCTCTCTCGTCCCAGAACGCTTCTATGTCCTCGATACTTTTCTTATAGAACTCCATGTACTTGCCGTGATCCGGCCAATACTTCTCGTTAAAGGGCAGCGCTGTGAACTCTTCTGCCATGTAGTATACACCTCTAGACAAGAGTCGATACTCGGGCCTAGGAAGCTAGGCCAGCGACGAAATTAAGCGTTACGCTAACCAATGATAACCATATGAGTATTTATTCGGGCCTCCACTAAGTAGAGGGGAGCCTTTCTGCGGCCCCGATATAACAAGTCACCGAGGAGCAACAACCTTCATTTCCAAGGATGCTTCAGAGAGCCTCTCAGAGAATGAATTGAAAAATGAGCAACCCTAAGTCTTCAATCGGGGACCAGTACTGGGAAAACCGATAGCTCTCGCAGAGGTACCGCGCCTGGGCCTAGTCGAGCTCGAGGAGCCCTTGGAGGAGGATAGGGGGAGGCTGCTAAGGTTCTTCAAGAGCTTATCGGAGGAGACGGTGATGCTCCGCTTTCTCCGCCCAATAAGGTTCTTTGAGCCCGAGGTCGAGAGGATACTTGATAAGAACCGTACACCGGTATCCGTCATAGCTAGCAAGGAGGGCCTCGTTATAGGGTCTGGCGAGGTCTACCGCATCAAGGGTGACGAAGGGGAGCTAGCAGTAGTAGTTCATGATAACTATAGGAGGAGAGGGCTAGGCACCCTCATGATGTACATGCTGTTCACCGAGGCGCGGAAGAAAGGGTTCACGAAAATACACGCCTATACCCACGAGACCAATATACCTATGAAGAGGCTTGCACAGAAGTTCCGTGGCAAGCTCATCGGCATGATAGAGGAAGACATGTACGACTTCCTCTTCAGCGTTGAGGAGGCAATAGAGGCAGGGACCAGGGTTCTTCGAGAGAAAGGCATAGTGGTCAAGCCAGTTGCCGAGGCCTTAAACAAGCATAGTCTATGAATCTCTCCGCACTAACGTATTTGTTCCCCCTATGTAGCTCGTTTCTAAGCAGCTGCGTTAAGGGAAAGCTATAAAGGGCTAATGCGCTCTTCACTGCTTCTCTAGAGTGGCTCCCACGGAATCCTTAGAATATTACAGATTAGCTATCGTGCTCCTATGCCTAGCGAAGAGGTGATGCTATATAGTGACAGAGGGATTGGAGAAGCTAGTAGCTAGCGTTGAGTGCGTCATAGATGCCCATGCTCATTTGCCTCTAGGTTCTCTCCCGCATCGTTACTTGGAGCGCTTAGCCGAGATAGGAGTATCACACGTGGTTCTACTAGGCCTACCCGATGTGAGGAACATTGTTGCTGGGATAGACCTGGGCGAGGTCGAGAAGGAGTATAAGAGGACGCAAGGAGTCATTAGGCGCCACGTTCCCCGCGAGCTATGGGATGTTCTGCGCCCCGAGTCCCTCTACTACATAACCTTGGAGCTCGTGGAAAAGTATGGTCCCTTGTGCGGGTTCCTAGAGGACGAGGCCCTTGTCCAATCCGTTCTCGGCATAGTTGAGTCAGGGCTAGGTATCAGCGTGTTCCATGCTCCGAACCTAGACAAGAAGCCCGAGAACGTGATCGAGGACATCGAGGAGGCTTATAGGCGCGGGGCACGCGGCGTAAAGATAATATCAACGTTGTTCATGAAGAGTCTTGACGACCCAGCGGTTGATGCAGCCCTTGAGGCAGCGGAGCAGCTCGATATACCCGTAGTGGTTCACGCAGGCTGCGACCCCGGGATATGGGAGCTTCCGCGCTACTGTCGCTTCGGTGACCCCTCTCGCCTAGAGCCTTTGCTAGCTAGGCACCGCGAGGCACGAGTAGTCATAGCTCACGCTGGCGGCTACAGTGCTATAGCGCCCGGCGTCTTCACAGCCGAGGCCCTGGCGCTTCTAAGAAGATACCCAAACGTCTATGCGGATGTCTCGGCCCTAAATCCTGTCCTAGTTGAAATGGTTGCCCGGGATGCTCCGCGCGACAAGCTCCTCTATGGCAGCGATTATCCCGTTGTTGACCGCGACCCAGCTAGCTTCATACAAGACGTTTACAAGGTATTGCTCTTCGCTGGGTATAGTCGGCGCGAGCTGCGCAGATTCTTCCACGGCAACGCGGAAGAAGTATTAGGAATTGGATGCGAGTAAGTCCTGCTTTTTCTCTTCTTCGCCGGCCAGGTACGAGCCAAGAAAGACAACCCCGCTAGTCCTCTATTCCCGGGACGGAGAGCAGGTAATGAGCGCCCTGGATAAGCTACGAGAAGTAATCCAAGAACGAGGCGTAAAGCCCCCGCAAGCGTTCTTCGCACTTTTTCTCGCAGCAGCTGCTGAAGCAGGCGTGCTGAACCAGGGAAGCATAAGCTTCTTCGCCAAGTACGTCGCTCCCAGGCTACGAGACTACCTGGTCGCGATGAACCTCTACGAGGAACCCGAGGGCAATGCTGAGGAGAAGCTAAGAGCGATACTCAGCTCACTCAACAAAGCCCTAGAGATAAGCACAGAGGTCTCCATAGAGCTAAGCGGCGACGAGGCAGTAATGAGGATACGGGGCGATAAGTGCCGCTACTGCCCCAAGGGAGTAGGGCTAGCAGAGATACCGGGGACCGCATGTCCCTTCCCCAAGCTCTTCGAGGAGCTAGCACGCCTCGAGGGCATAGAGCTAAGGCTCGTAGCGAGGCGCGAGAAGGGCCGAGTACAGGTAATAGAGAAGAAGGAGGGCTACTGTACAGCGAGATACAAGCTGATAAGCCAGCACTAAGCGTTTTTCCCCTACACCTCAGTCTTTTCCTTCCCGGTAGTAGCAGCCTTGCCTCATCCACCACCGCCACCAGTACGTGGCCCTCCGCACGCCCAGCCCCCGATAAGGCTAGAGGATGCCAAGAAAGCAATAAACACGGTCAAGGCAGCCCTAGGCTACGTGACAGCAACCATCCTATCCCGCGTAGGCCCAGCAGGCGACCTATGCGTGGACATAGTGCTGCTCTACCACGGGTTCGCGCTTGATAGGATACACTACGACCCGGAGACTGGCACGCCCTCCCCCAAGGGCAGGCCGACTTGCTCTCATCGCTACGAGGACAGAGCAGCAGTAGAGGACCGGGCAAGGGAGCTAGCTAGGCAGATCCCGGGAGAGCTATGGGTCGTGGAGGCAGCCGAGTACCGTGCCCCTGAGAGAGCCTGGGTAGTACCCCTTGCGTGGAGACACTACATCGTAGCACACATTAAGGTAAGCAGTGATGGCGCGGAACTGATCCCTGACTATGGGCTCACAGAGGAGGTTAGACGATATATTGAGTAAGCAGCTACGCAAAATAATCAACATACTGCGTGGCGATGCACTGTTCTCCGCACTCCTCGCACTATACATCATATTAATCGCCTTAACTCGTGGAGAGGCGCTCCATCTCCAGAGCCTAGTCGATGCGGAGGCCCTCTCGCTCATCTACTCGGTTATGCTCGTCTCGGCCATTTTGGAGGAGTCGGGTGCATTCTCCTACCTAGCGGCGAGAGCAGTGGAGGCGTCAAGGGGCTCGCCCGCGAGGCTATTATTGTACCTCTCTTTGCTATCCGCTCTCAGCGCCTCGGTAGTTATGAACGATACAGCGATGTTCATGTACGTCCCCGTCGCAGTAGTGGCGTCACGCATGACGGGGGCTGAGACAGCACTACTAGTAGCCATTATAGCTATATCGGCTAACATAGGGTCAAGTCTCACACCTATAGGGAACCCACAGAACGTAATAATATGGAGACACTACCACATAGGATTCACCTCTTTCGTTACAGGAATGGCCCCCTTTGTTGCTGCAGGGCTATTGTTGCTCGCGGCCTACATAGTCCTGGCAGGCACCAGGGCCGCGAGAGGATACCCGGCCCCGCCCCCAGTTCGGCTAGAGCCCAGGCTCCTCGTTCCCGCGCTCATAAGCCTCGTGGCGATAATCTTGCTCGCTGAGACTGGGCACACCTACCTCGGCTTACTCGTAGCTGTCGCCGCTGCGCTACTAACTAGGCCGAGAATACTGCTCAGCCTAGACTACCTCCTACTAGCCAGCTTTACCCTAATGTTCATAGACTTCCGTGTCCTCGGGGGACTCCTCGCCCCGATCCTCTCGAGGCTCACAAGCCTAGGTACAGTGCCGACTATCCTCTTGGCGGCTGGGCTAAGCCAGCTCGTGAGCAACGTGCCAGCAACAATACTCTTGCTAAACCATGTCAAGGCGTGGCGCCCCCTAGCCTACGGGGTAAACCTAGGAGGAGTAGGGCTCGTCACCGGCTCCCTCGCGAACCTCATAGCGATCCGGCTTAGCGGGATAAGCGTGAACAAGCTACACCGATACCTCCTCCCATACTTCGCCGCCCTCCTGGCACTAGTCGTGCTACTCGCCGAGTATTAGCAGAGAGCACTACCCGGCATGGTTAAGCATAATATCCCCGGCTAGGGTAAATCAGCGAAATAGCTCCGACTATTCACGCCATAGTGTAGTGCTCTCCCTGGGTGCAGGCGTGTTGAGCAGAGCTGTTGCCGAGGAGGCAGCGCTGCGCCGAGTCATCATCGATACTCTCGTCATAACGCCTAGTGGCGCTCTTAGCCCGGGGATGCTCTCAGCAGCCGCAGTAGTCGCGGGGCTCTACCTGGGCGCTGTGGGTGGCTTATTAGTAGCCCTCGGGCACATGGTCTTCGAGCTACCCTATGTGGCCGCCCTCGTTTACTGGGCGGAGAAGCTGGAGGCAAAGCTACGTCGCTACGAGAAGCCCTTAGCCCTCATAACACTCGGGGTAGCCATCTACTTCGCAGCCGGGCTCATAGCGTCAGCGATGACTATACTTCAGCGGGGAAGCGTCCCCATCAATGACTCGTTATCGCTGGGCTCCTCCCCTCTCGGGGCAATTGTGGCCGGGATAGTGTTCACCGGGGGTAACCCATACTTCCTAGCATGGTGGATAACCATAGGACTCCCCCTCATACGGGGAGCAGCTCGCAGCGGCGCAGCCGGGTTCGCAGCCATGTACACGGCCCATGTATGGATAGACTATGTGTGGCTAGCAATCCTCGCTGGTCTCGGCGGCCTGCTCAGCAAAATAGCGACCATCTATGCCTGGCTACTCGTGGGGCTCGCGGCACTACTGCTCTACTTCGCAGCCACCATGACCATACAAGTATTCTGGGGAGGACGAGGCAATACACGGTGAGCAGAAGAGGACCGATGAAGAGGGCCGTGAACCCCTTGAAGAGCCCCGATAAGTGGGGCTGTGAGGAAGTGTTTCAAGGCTGAGGCGCCGTGTCCCTGCAACCCGTTACGACGTAGCCTCCGTGCCGCCCCCTCTCCACAGCGGTTCTCAGCTCCTCTGAGCCTAGTATCGCGGAGACCTTGTCTGGGCCTAGGAACTTGGCGGGGTACCGGAGCAGCTTCTCGAGGAACGCTACGATTCTGCCCGTACTGCTTCTCGGATCTATGTCGCTGACGAGCACGCAGCGCGTAGAGCGAGCCGCTTCTCGGAGAGCCTTCTCTGGCTCATTTGTGTGATGCAGCGCGTCGTGCATCACGGCTATGCCTGGGACGCGGTGCCGGATGGGTAGGTGCTCTGCTACCCCCTGCACTAA
>JALVHV010000181.1 GCA_027028845.1 Pyrodictiaceae archaeon
TACTTGATACTGAAACCCTGGAGACGAGACATTACCGAGTAAAATACGATATTGGCAAGGTGTTGAAGAAGCTAGAGTCTCTTGGCCTTGAGGAAAGATACTATGAGTGGTTAAAGCGGATCCTACTTAGCGGCGAGGCATAGGCTGCTGACCTGGGTTATGGTGTTAAAGTAGCTGTTTTCTCTCCTTGTGGAGAGCCTTTATTAACAGGCGTGAAATACTTCTTTAACAAGGGTTCAAAACAGTGATTAGCAGTGAGAGGTGCTAGTGAGATGACCTTTGAGGTCCAAAAGGTAAAGGTGTATACCAGTGATGGTAAAGAGGTAGTCAAGGGAGTATCGCTGAGCCTAGTGAAGCCAGGAATCTATACGATAATGGGTCCTAACGGCGCTGGTAAGAGCAGCCTGGTTAACGCGATAATGGGTCATCAGAGCTACCGCCTCGAGGGCCGAATCCTCCTCGGGGGAGAGGATATAACGAAGCTACCGACGCACGAAAAAGCCCGCAAGGGAATAACTCTTGCTACCCAGATGCCCCTAGAGATAGAGGGGGTTCGTGTAGCAGAGCTATTATCAAGGATAATCAAGAGGTTCCAGGGAGTCGACAAGACCGATGAGGCGCTTCGCATTGCCCGTGAGCTACTAAGCCTAGTAGGGCTCAGCGACTCGATAATGTCTCGTTACTTCATGGTAGGAATGAGTGGCGGTGAGAGAAAGAGACTCGAGCTCGCAAGGGTACTGGCTCAGAGGCCTCGTGTCGCTCTCCTAGATGAGCCGGACAGCGGTGTTGATGTTGAGAGTATGCCCCTGGTTGCTAAGGCTATTGAGAAGCTGAGAGAAGATGGAGCTATAGTTGTGCTCATAACTCATCAACCACGCTTATTTAAGCACCTTGAACCAGACCATGTCTACGTAATGTACGATGGCCGCATAGTCGCGGAGGGCGGCCTTGACCTCGTCCAGCTCATAGAGGACAAGGGTTACACGTGGATAGCTCACCGCAATGGTGAGAGGTGAATAGTGTATGAGTCGTGCACGCTTACTAGAGGACAAGCCTCTGACCGAGCTAAGCCGCGACGATATCATAGAGTTCAGTAGGAGGCGGAAGGAGCCAGAGTGGGTTCTCCGGAGAAGGCTAGAGGCATTTGAGTACCTTAGATCAACGCCGCCAGACCCCAAAGTAGATCCACTGATAGAGAAGGTTACGTACAAGGTGTTCATCGAGAGCCTTGAGAACCCTGTACTGCCTACAGAGGAGGCTATAAAGGCTGCTGAGCGCCTTGGCGTGAAGCCAGAAGAACTCGAGGTACTAGCTAGCGGCTTCAGCATCGACGTGGACAACGTTGTTGTAAAGGCTGTACTAAAGTACCTCGAGAAAAAGGGAGTCATATTTACGAGCATGGATGAGGCTGTTAAGCGCTACCCAGTAGTAAAGGAGTACGCGTTCCGAGGCCTACACCCACAACTCAATAGGAAGACAGCCTACCACGTAATGCTATGGGCCGGTGGCCCATTCATATACGTGCCCAAGGGCGTCAAGATCCCGCAGCCGCTCCAGGGAGTCTTCATAATAGGCAGGGAGGGGCTCGGCCAGACAGAGCATACACTAATAGTCCTAGAGGAGGGCGCCGAGCTTCACTGGATAGAGGGATGTACTACACCAATAGCGCTGCGCTACGCAGTACACCTAGGAGGCCTCGAGGCGTTCGTGAAGAATAATGCTAAGCTATACGTGGCGAGCATCAATAACTGGCTAGGCGAGGTACACCACATGCCAGTAAAGAGAGTAATAGTTGAAGGAGACAACGCCTATGCCGAGCTAACAGCAATAGCATTCTACTCCACTACCTCCAATACCGCGCCAAGAATAGACCTACGCGGAAGAAAGAGCAGAGGCGTAATACAAAACATAGCACTATACCGTGATAAGCAACGAATATACAGTGCCCCACTCATAAGATACGAGGCACCACAGACCTCGGCACAGATACTCAACAGAACAGTCGTCAGGGACGAAGCAGTGGAAGAATTCCACGGAATGCTCTATGCAGCACGTGGAGCCAAGGGAGCCACAGGATTCATGAGCTGCAACACACTAGTAATAGGAGACAAGGCAAAGAGCATAACCGTGCCAGCAATAGGCACAGAGGAAAAAGACGCCGAGCTAAGCCACGAGGCGAGCGTTGGTAGAATAAGCTATGAGAAGCTCTACTACCTAGCACTAATGGGCTTCGACGAAGACGAGGCTACATGGCTAATAGTGAACGGGTTCTTCGAGCCAGTGATAAACAAGCTACCAATAGATGTACAGATCGAGGTAAAAAAGATACTAGAACTAGCCCTACTGGGCCACTAATCCCATATAAGGTTCCTCTATTCTTTCGCCTTTCGCTTTCCCAGCAACTCTTTGATATAAGACGTTATCCTGTTTCTCCAAGCTTGTAACGCGCAGTGGAATACTGTAATGCAAGCTGGCGAATAGTTTAGAAATCCAAGCTACACATTGACGCTGGGAACCACTAGATAGAGGCTACGCGGTGCGGTAAAGGTGAGCGCAGAAGCCCTTGCTGCCGCTCTTTTCGTACTTGTCGTTGCAGGTATAATACTGAGAATAATCGATGAAAGCGTAACGGGTCTTGTAGGCCTAATACTAATGATAGTATTGACCAAGTATACTCCATTAGAGGCTTTTCACAAGATTGATTGGAACGTAATAGCTATTTTGCTAGGCATGTGGATAATAACCGGCTATATGATAGAGGGAGGCTTTGCCGAGCTAGTGGTAGACGCTGTCGCTAAGCGCATACGTAGCTATCGCCTATTCCTATTAACAATGGTTATACTAGCTGGCTTCGTATCGATACTCGTTGACAATGTCCTGGTTATACTTCTCTTCGGCACCATAGTGATAGAAGCTGCTAGAAAGACTAGAGCGGATCCCGTACTAGCCATACTCCTCGTAGGCTTTGCAGCAAACTTCATGGGAACTGCACTCCTCATGGGAGATCTACCGCCACAACTACTGCACAGCGTTGCTGGCGCCGAGTTCCTAGACTTTATATGGAGCCATGGAAGACCGAGCAGTTTCCCTCTACTATCAATAACGTTCCTACTAGTAGTCGCTATTATGTATCGGTTATTCATATCAAAAGAGCCAGAAAACATTGTCAGCATCGAGTCCAGAGAGTTGGAGAAGAAAATAAACAAGCCAGTCTTATTGATAAGCATTACCGGTTTCACCGCAACCATAATAGGTATGGCGATAAGGCCACTCCTAGGCGTACCGCTGGGCTTCATCACTATGAGCGGGGCAGCATTCACAGCTCTCGCGGCAGAGCTTCACAACAAAATAGGCAATAGAGGCGTATCCGTAGAGGAGGCACTTAACCATGTTGAGTGGCGTGCCCTACTCTTCTATGCATCCCTATTCGGGCTAGTAGGGGGCTTAGAAGCAAATGGCGTCCTCGAAGACGCTGCTAGGCATCTCATAGGGTTTTTGTCAGCGGGGCCTTTTGTAGCCTATACTGTGTTCTACTGGGTTGTGGCCGGCTTAGCGACCATCGTTGAGCACGATGCTCTTCTCCTAACATTTCTATACTTGGTAAGAGATGCCGCAAAAATAGCAGGAATAAACGCGTGGCCCCTCTACTGGGGCATGGCATGGTCGGCTACTCTAGCAAGCAACATGACTGTGGCGGCTGCACCTGCGCTATACGTAGCGATATCTATGGCCGAAAAGGCAGGCTACCACGTGAAGCCTAGAACGTTCTTCAAGTACTCGGTTCCATTCGTTATCTCATCACTAGTAATACAGTACTTGATAACACTTCCCCTATGGGCTCCTCTCCTAAGACTAGCTAGTTGAGGAGCGAGCCAAAACTTAACAAGAGAGTGCAACATATACCAATACAGTGGAGTACGCGAAATAGTATACTAGGCCTAGTATAGGAGGTGAAGATAATGGCCACTATAAAGATAAACATGGAGGCAAACATAGATGACCAGGTAATAGCCAAGTTCGTTGAAATGCTAAGCAAGGCAGAGAAGCCTCCGGAGAGGATAGATATAAGTCTATCAAATATATCCGGGACAATCACTATAAGAACAGTGTATAAAGAGGAAGAGAAAGCCTAGGACCCTGATCCTAGTCCGAACCAATATGCAGCATTTGTTTTTATATTATATCACTTTACTTTAAGTCATGAACAGACATAACGTGGACGATCAAGATGCCGCTTAGTCTACGCATACGCATAGAGATTGATGACAAGGTTAGCGAGGTTGACCTATCTAGCTCAGTGCTCGAGTTCGACTGGAGAGTAGACGAATATGAAGGTAAGGCACGTTTGCAGGGCGGCGTTCTCGAGATAGTTGTCGAGAAGTTTCCTCTACGACTACTAGCTAATCCCTCTAAGGCTGTTCAGTTACTCAAAGCTGTCCGGGACTTTGCTAAGGCTTTATCTGAGTCACTAGGGATAGAAGTACGAGTAAAAATGACAGAAAACCTGGCTCTCATAAGCTCGAAGCCATAGTATAGGCACGCGGTTCCTCGTATAGTCCCTTGTTCTGCTCCCTATCCGTGTGAGGTGAGACTCCTAGTGGGCTATGTGCTTGCCATTGACCAGGGAACAACTGGTACTAGGGCCATATTATTTGATGAAAAAGCCAATATCGTGAAGCATGGATGGAGCTATAGGGAACACAAACAACTCTACCCTCGACCTGGGTGGGTTGAGCACGATCCATTAGAGATATGGGAGAACGTCAAAGCAGTAGTAAGGGAGGCGATTGAGAAGAGCAAGGTTAATCCGAGAGATATTGTGGCTATTGGTGTAACTAATCAGCGGGAAACGATAGTTATATGGGATCCCCGGACTGGGGAGCCATTGTATAATGCTATTGTGTGGCAGGATAGGAGAACAGCGCCGATAAGCGACAAGCTCAAGAAGGAATATGGCAACGTTATTCATGAGCGGACAGGTCTCATACCCGATCCCTATTTCTCCGCGACTAAGATAATGTGGCTTCTACGCAACAAGCCTGGACTACGTGAGCGCCTAGAGCGAGGAGAAGCATTACTCGGCACTATCGATTCGTGGGTTATTTGGCGCCTTACGCGTGGAGGAAGAAGCATAGCAACTCCCGAGAAAGGTGGCTCGCATATAACAGACTATAGTAATGCGTCGAGAACAATGCTGTTCAATATAAGGACCCTTGACTGGGACGATGAGCTACTAGAGATAATGGATAGGATTCCACGTGTCTCTCTCCCGGAGCCCAGGCCTTCAAGCGACAAGGAATGCTACGGGTATGTAGGCCCAGAGGCCGCGAGAATAATTGGTGCAGAAGTACCTGTTTGCGGTGATGCGGGTGATCAACAAGCAGCGCTCTTCGGGCAAGCCGGGTTCAAGGCTGGCGCTGTGAAAGCCACTTACGGCACCGGCACCTTCATATTAATGAACACTGGAAACAATATTGTTTACTCCAAGAAGGGGCTCCTTACCACAGTCTTCTATTCTATGAGGAGAGGCGAGGCACAGTACGCTATCGAAGGCAGTGTTTTTGCAACGGGTGCGGCTATACAGTGGCTACGCGATGGCCTGAAGATAATAGAGGTTCCCGGCGAGGTTGATCCATTAGCAGAAGCGGCTAAGGATACTGGTGGTGTGTACTTCGTGCCAGCACTAACTGGGCTAGGCGCCCCGTACTGGGACCCCTATGCACGGGGCCTCATAATCGGAATCACGAGGTCTACTGAGCGTCGCCATATAGTGAGAGCAGTACTAGAGTCCATAGCCTATACAACAAGGGACGTACTAGAGATTATGAAGACCGAGTCAGGGCTAGAGCTAGGTAGGCTACGAGTAGATGGTGGCGTGACTAAAAGCGAGTTCCTAATGCAATTCCTAGCCGATATCCTAGGGATAGAGGTGCAGCTACCAGTAATCAAGGAAACCACTAGCCTCGGTGCAGCCTTCTTAGCCGGAATAGCAGCAGGCCTATGGAAGAGCATCGGCGAGGTTGAGAAGCTCTGGAGAGTTGAGAAGACCTATATGCCAAGAATGCCGCAAGAGACTCGAGAAAAACTCTACAAAGGATGGAAAGCAGCTGTTAAAAGAGCACTAGGCTGGGCCAGGGAAGTAAGCTGGGCATACGGGCTCGACAAAGACTAGAGCTCCGGCACCGCTACTTTTCAGCACTTATTCTATCTCTTGGATAGGTCTTCGCGACCAGCAACCATATAGCTAGGCTAATTAGCCACAAGCTCTCAATACTCACGGCTGCGTACATTACCGCTGTTCTTTCGGGATAGCTTCTCATAAAATACCCTGACAACACGCCATAGAGTAATGGCCCCGTTGCCCATCCTGTCCCGTTCAATATATTGTAGAGCGAGAATACTGTGCCACGATACTCTGGTCTCACACAGTCACTAATAACTGAGTTTATGTTAGGGTAAGGGAATGTAGTGAATATGAGGCCTGTAAGGGCGAGAATAACGGGCGGTAAGAGAGCATGGATGCTTGTCGAGCCGTATGGATAAGGATAAGTCAGCATACCGAACATAGCTAGGAACCCTATTGATATCCCTATTACTGATACCTTTACCCTGCCATTAACATCGCCCTTCTTTACCAAGTTATCGGCTAGCTTCCCGCCAATAACATGGCCGAGTGCTATAGAGAGTGCTGCGAGCGCGAGAATACCGCTTGCTAATCCCCTTGGTATACCCCACCTCGTCTGCAGGTATGTTACGGCGTAGTATGTTATGAACCCCCATGGTATTGCCCAGGGGATTATCTGGCTCATCATAAGCAGGACTGTTCTATTGCGTATTGCGCGTAGTGCCTCGCGGAGATTATACGTGGTAAGGGTTGCCCGCTCCACATAACCTATTCTTATATCTCTAGATAACATGTATAGGGGTATCGCGACAAGGATTAAGGCTAAGCCTACGCTGATAAAGGCAGTTCTCCAGTATAGAAGTATTCCTCCTATAACCATGCCGGAGGCAAAGCCAAGAACGCTCGCAGCATAGTAGGCAGCATAGCCGACTCCTCTTCGTTCGGGAGGAGTTATGTCTGGAATAAACGCGTATATAACGGGACTAATACCTGCCTGGGCGATGCCAAATATTGTTAGCACGAGTAATAGGTACAGGTAGCTATGAGCGAGACCTACGAGGACCAGTGAGGAGCCCATGATAAGCCCTAATAGGAATAAGAGGCGTGGTCTACCTATCTTGTCGGCAAGCACCCCCCATATAAATGTCAGTGCAAGGCCTACATAGCCTGGTATACTTCTTAGCAGACTTGCATAGAACCTCCAGGTCTGCTTGGTTCCAGGAATCAAGCCCTCTTTCCTCATTGGAGTAAGCACGGCAGCTGGCATATAGTATCCAGCGAAGTAAAGAAGCACAAGAATAGCAAGTGCAATCAATATTGCATTTGTTCTTCCCATGCCCTGGCTCATTAGCTTAGCCACCTCCGAAAGAACGAGACAATTCTCTTTTCGTATTCTTCGGGTTCATCAAGTATTGTTCTTACATGGGGAGAATCGGTTATCCATAGCTCAACTAGTTTCCCATGCGCCTTGGCTCTTTGGAAAAACGAGTTAATCTCGTCAATGGATACTAAGTCATCGCGACGCCCGGCTATGATTAGTAGGGGCTTCTTTACTTTATCAGCGTAATTAATTATTCTTAGCTCATCGGTATTTATCCCCGCGATGCGTGAGGCGAACGAGACTATGAGGGGATAAACTGCTAGGAGGAGGCTGCGCATTGGTTGTTTCATTCGTTTTATCCATCGCTTACCTGACGCGATTATATCCATGTAGGGACTGTCTGCTACTACTGCGTCGATTCTGTCCTCTGTGGCGGCTAGCATTATGGCTACTGCTCCGCCCATAGAGTAGCCGATAACGCCTACCTTCTTGGCTTTGTCAGGGTAGTTGTTTTTGAGCCACGAGATTATCCTCCTATAGTCCCTTAGCTCCCTCACGCCGAGAGTAGTGTATTTGCCCTCGCTCTCACCGTGTGCGCGGAAGTCGAAGGCTAATACATTGAACCTGTTACGAGCAAGTATGTGGATAACTGGCTTCATGTAGGTTTCGTCCCAGCGGCTCGACGTATACCCATGTATAGCAATGACTGTGTTCTCGCTCCCTACGTCTACGAACCACCCTCTTAGCTTTACACCATCGTCTGTAACAACCTCTACATCCTGGTAGTTAAAGCCGAGGTCCCGAGGAGTCCACGTCCCCTTTTTGCGCGGAGGGCTTAGCAGCTTCTTCGCGGCCACGAACGCTAATAGGACGAGTATGGCAGCGATTATGATTACTAGGAAGGCTATTAAAACCCAGGGCCCCATCTTAATAGGCCCCTTTATACCCTTGTAGAACCTTAAGATATTAAGCTCTTTCCTCGCAACAAGGCACTAACCAGGCCAAAATAGTTCTGAGGAGGATGCTAGCATTGATGCCCAAAGTGATTGGGCACCGTGGGTTCCCTAGGCGCTACCCCGAGAACACTATTGCATCCTTCCTCGGTGCATTACTATATGGTGCCCACGGAGTTGAGCTGGATGTTAGAATGAGTAGGGATAATTATCCGGTAGTTATCCATGACGAGGATCTTGGGAGAGTAGCAGGCCTAAGTATACGTGTCAACGAGGCAACGTTACGTGAGCTAAAACGCGTACATCTAGGCATGGCGCAGACGATCCCAACACTCGACGAAGTTCTAGATGCTGTCCCCAAGACCTATGAAGTATTCGTTGAGATTAAGGAGCTAAGCGCTACCGCCCCTTCTTACAATATTGTCGCGGAAAAGGGGTGGCTAAGAAACGCTATATTCATAAGCTTTAACGAGGAAGTACTAAGGCGCATAAGATCACTTGATAAAGATGCGCGACTGGGTATTAACATTGATAGCGTTGAGAAAGCCAAGCGAGCACTAGTGCTAGCAAGGGAGCTGGGCCTTGAGACCATTAATCCACCAGTTGAGGCTATAGGGGTTGTAGGGCTGCAGGGCCTCGAGAACTATTTATCTGAAGTTAAGCGATTGGGTCTCAAGACTGTTCTTTGGACCGTCAATGATGTTGAAATAGTTAATAAGTTACGAGATAAACTAGATTATATTATAACTGATGATCCAACACTCTTTGTGCGCCATGATGGTTAATATCAACTTGTCGACTAGTAGGTGCTTTAACGACCGCTTTGCTCGTAACCTGTTTCTTTTTACCTCCGTTTATGCTATGCAGATATGATGCTATTGTCGCTGCTACAAGGTCGTGGTACAATATTATACCCTTGTAGCGAAGATCCTTATCAACAACTATGACGTAGTCCATACCCTCTTCCTCAGCCTCTTCTAGAACAGTCATTATGTGGACTATGTCCTCGTCTTCCCGGATTATTGGTGGTTTGCGTATATCTATTAGCCCTATGGGGGTCTTTGGCGGTGTTGCTAGGAGCTTCTCTAGGAAGGAGGCATCTATAGCGCCTAGGACGCGTCCTTGTTCATCAACTATGGGTATTATGTGTTGTCTTAGCCCAGCTATTAGCTCTATAGCTTTTGCGACGCTATCCCTTATGGTGAGCGGCTTGAAACGCTTCTCGGCTATATCGATGGCTTTAACCCCAATTAGCTTACCCTTACGTCTCAGCATTGTAAGCACGGCCTCTATGTTAACTACCTCTGGCCTCACTCTGTGAGGTAGCTGTGACTCGTAGATTGTTCTCTCGCCGCTAAGCTCTCTGGCTAAGTAGCTTGCTAGTAGCGCGGGTACTAGGAGGCCATAGTTACCACTCATCTCGGCAACCATGAGCGAGGTAGCCAGCGGCGTCTTGGAGGCAGCGGCAAAGAACGCCGCCATGCCGAGGTAAGCATACACGAGCGGATCAATGCCGGCTAAGAGGCTCCCTACCGATATGCCGAATGCGTATCCTATTAGCGCTCCAGCCATTATGCCGGGGGCAAAGACTCCGCCACTACCACCTGTTCCTATAGAAAATGACGTAGCCAGTATCTTTGCAATAGCTACCATCAAGAGGATTGCTGTGAGCCATAGTATTCCTTGCTGAGGAGCCGCGTGGAGCACGATGCCGGGGTCCTCGAGGAAGCGTGTTAGGAGTTGTCGACCAGAGCCTAGTACGTGTGGTATGAAGAGCCCCATGGCCCCAGTTACTAAAGCGCCTAGTACAGGGCGCAGCCACACGCGCTTAATGTGGGCTGCAAAGAGGCGGCGGATACCGTAGAAAGCTTCAACGTATAGTACACCGAATATGGCTGCTACCAATGCTAGTAGTATGTAGCTAACAAGAGCGCCCGCTGTGTATAGTATCTTTATATCTGTGTGTATACGAGGGAATACCTCGCTATAGCCCCAGAAGGGAAGCGTTACCGCATACCCCACTATCGCGGATATAAGGGCGGGAATGAGAGCCTGGACAGCTATGTCTCTACGAAACAATGCCTCAACGGCGAATATGGCTGTCCCTATAGGAGCCCTGAATAGCGCTGAGAGAGCTCCAGCCATACCGGAGACAAGTGCTATTCTCCTATCCCATAGCCCGAGCCCAAGCCTCTGGGCAAGTATACTCCCAATGCCAGCGCCCATTAAGGCGCTTGGGCCCTCAACGCCTCCGCTTCCGCCGCTACCAATAGTGAACGCAGAGGCAACAGCCTTGATAATGGGGACCCGTGCTCTCAGAATACCAGCTAATTTGTGAAAAGCACGTATGGCGGCATCAGTGCCGTGGCCTTCAGCCTCGGGCGCGAAGGTGAATACGAGTAGTGAAGAGACTAGTGCGCCCCCAAGTATGGATGGGATGACTAGTAACAGATTAATGGAGTCCTTTAGCTCGAGGACGCCGACGCCTAGGTCGGTGTAGCCCCTTAGGGGAACATGTGCTCCTAGTACCCGTAGAGTGAGCCCAGTAACTATTTCCAATAACACATAGAAGAATGTAGCGAATAGTCCACTTGATACACCAATTACTGTTCCAAGGATGAGCCACTTTTCTAGAAAGGTCAGCTTCTCAGCAATACCAGCTAAGCGGTATCTGACACGAAGCCTCAGACCTAGCAAGAGGCGTACCGTGCTTGCTTGTTTACCATTTTTTGCCAATACTGTGCCCCTTAGAGCCCTCTACCCTATCCGGGTGAGAATTCTCTGTAAACCCCCTTTAAACGCGTTAAGGAGGGAATTGTTTTTGTCAGTAGTCTGTTTACACTAGCTTTAACACGTGTTTCAGCATCTGTCTAAGTTCAGGTGTTATCAAAACTATGATTATATACGTTATTATCACATATTCTATAAAGGGAAAAGCCAGCAACTTCACCTCTACAAAGAAGCGCTGAGCAGGCGGCGGCAACCTCACTAGGCGCGCCACTAGATAGCTCAACGCAGTGTAGACGATTAAGAGAGCAGTATGTCTCTTGAACATGGTGTAGCTTAGTCTAGGCGTTAGCTCAACATAACCTATTATAGATAGCAAAGATACTGTAGCTAGCGAGACCGACCACGCAATAAGCGCAGAGGGGCCAGCAGCGATGGTTGCAGCTAGCACCGTGATTAATACGAAATAGGTTACGCGGGTGATTAGGGCGATAGATGTAAGCCTTAGCAGCTTGCCAGCTGACTCTCTTGCTCTTCCCTTAATAGAGCCGCTGGCGATTGAAGCTATGTATGCCTCGAACATCGCTATAAGTGTGTAAATGGCGTGAAACATGATGACCGGCTTAGCCCAGGCGTAACGAGGATTCACTAAATACAGTATATGGGTTGGATAAGATGCGACAAAGACGAGCAAGGGAGTAGTAAGCGCCAGTAAGGCTACTAGGCCCTGTAAACTCCTCTCCTCTTTACCCCCCTGGAGCAAGTATGTAGCAACATAGCTTGTCCCTGCAGTGATGGATTCCCTTATCAGCGAAAAAACCATGAGTGTGGCGAAAAAGGCTGCAACGACCCCACTACCCCAGAAATGGTAGGCTATTAGGGCGTCCAGGCTCGCTAATATTTGAGCAATAGTTGAGGGTAGAAATACAAAGCTATGCCGAATCCATTCTCCCACGATACCTATCCAACGACTAGCAGGAGGCTTCGCTCTTCTCCCCCAGGTATAGCCCAGAAAGCTAGCCACGGCACCCGCGACAACGATGCTCCAAAGCGCTCCAACAACTCCATACCCGATGAAGTAGACTAGTAAAACTACGAGACTAGTATACAAGAGACGATAAATTATCGCTAAAAAAGCATAGCGTACAGGTCTTAGGGCGTTAAGGACTTGTCTCATCATTACATAGGCTATAAATGCTGAGACAGCGAGTCCCGATAAGAGAGCGATATACATGCTTACGTGGAGGTAGTAGGCTACGAGTAGGCCTGCCGAGAACGCATAGAGGATGGATAGCAGGCTTACTACTATGCTGGCTTCCCACGAGCCCGGTATCCTTTGTGCATTGTATCGATAAATCCAGCCACCTAGTAGCAGTACTATTAATGATCCTATCCATGTCCCTCTCTTCGTGAGTGTTTGGTAAAACGCGTAATCGCTGGAAGGTAGTCTGCGGACGAGTATGAAGGCTGCGGCGATATTTATTAGCAATGCTATGAGGTTTCCTGTAATCCTTACTATTATTGTTGAGGTTAGTCCAAGCCTCTTCCTCAGCCCTACTTCCCCCCACGAAGCCTAGCAAGGATTTCCAGGAGTGTTGCCGGGAGGCGAGGCCTTGTTAAGAGTGGGCATAGATAGGGTAGCCACGTGGAGAGGAAGTAGATGAGGTACAAAAACCTCGTTGATAGAGAAGCAGAGTTATCTGCCCTAATAGGGCTTGTTAAGCAAGGTGTCCGTGCTGCTTATCTTTACGGTCCTCGGGGAGTAGGGATTAGTACTTTATTGCGGCGCTTTGCCACGAGTATGAAAGAGTTCCGTAACTATCTCGTAGTATATGTTGACGCTATTGAGGGTGACCGCGTAGACAGCGCATTAATAGCCTCTGAGACAGCGGAGCCTATTCTACGCGAGCTAGCCTCTAGCTCCGAGATGCCGCCAGGACCCGCGCTTCTCTACGCCTTACCCATAGTGCTTGTAAGGCTGGGTCTCCCAAGCGTTATGAGTAGGCATGTCCTGGTAATAGTTGATCATCTCGATAGGGGAATAGGGCCTGGGAAAACACTTGACTATCTAGACTCATTAATGGGTGCTGCTAGGAAGCTAATCCTATGGAAAGCACTGAGCGTCACAATAATTGGAGCTGGTACACAGCTAGGGCTAAAGGCACTACTCTCCAGCCCAAATAAAGGAATAGAGATATTAAGAGTTAATGGCCTACCTCTCAGCGCCTACAAGGTGCTTGTAAGCCGCCTCGGCATAGAGGCTGACCCGGAGACATTGTGGCACTTGACTGGTGGCAACCCAGGGGAGACGATAATACTTGCAACGAGGTATAAGGGGGATATAGATTTCTGGAAGAGAGCCTTAGCAGCTAGGCTTCGCAGAGTCATTAGACTGGTGAGGGAAAAGAGACTACTAGAAGAGCTTTCAAAAGCGGTTCAGGAGCTAGATAATGCCTCCCAGGAATTGCTAGAATTGTTGCAAGCACATGATATCGTGCTTAGAGCAGATACCCCCATACTAGGCGGGGGACGTGGCAAAGAGAAGTGGGTCTGGAGCCTCCCCGTGTACCGAGACCTGGTGGCTGAGATAATTAGTGACTGGGAGGGCTAGGAGCTCAAGCATGGACTCGGACAACTTATTCAAGGTAATATGGTTCGATAGCCTAGGAGCAAAATCGGCATCAATACTGCTACGCGGCGATGACTGCGATATACTGGTTGATCCAGGAGCTGCAGCTATGCAGCCCAGTTATCCCCTACCTGATGAAGAGAAGAAGAGGCTACGAGAACAAGCACTACTAAGAATAGCTGCACATTTGTCAAGCACACGCGTAAAAGGCGTGATCATAACCCATTATCACTATGATCACCACCCTCGTCCAGGCGACCCGCTCCTACCCCTAGAACTATTCAGAGGCAAAACAATAATCGCTAAGAACCCCAACGAGTACATAAATGAGAGCCAGTGGCACCGTGCTAGAGAGTTCTACGAGAAACTCGCCCAGATACTGGGCATAGACAAGAATAATATCTATTCAGAACCAATTAGCAGGGAATATGTCGATCCCGTCGAGTCTCTCCCAGTAGCTTCTTCGAGGAGATTCCCGGGCTATGAGGAGAGAAGAAAAGAACTCCTGGCAAGGGGCAAAAAGTGGTTCAGTAAACTAACAGGTCTCTGGAGCAAGGGCCCGTGGCTAAGCGAGGTCAGTAACGATACCGTTATCGTGTGGGCTGATGGAAGAAGGATAACTCTTTGCGGAGTAGAAATAGAGTTCACGGAGCCGTGGTTCCACGGCGTGGAGTACGATAGAACTGGCTGGGTAGTAGGCTTTAACGCGAAAATAGGTAATACAAGCGTATTCTACACTAGTGACGTGATGGGCCCAATAATAGAGGATTACGCCGTATTTATAGCCAAGAAGAGACCAGACATAGTTGTGCTTGATGGGCCTCCCACCTACCTATATCCGTACATGTTTAACCGCATAAACTTGGAAAGAGCCATAAAGAACGCAATAACAATTATTGACTCTCATCCATACCTTATTATTTATGATCATCATCTCCTAAGGGAGAAAAGATGGCGTGAGAGAGTAAGCCCCGTGCTGAACTATGCAAGGCAGCGGGGTATCCGCGTAGTGACGGCTGCGGAGTATCTTGGCAAGAAGCCGCTAATCGATACCCTACAGTAAGCCGATAATATGTAGCACGATGGAGGCTATAACAGTGTATACTAGACTGATAGTAGTACTAGTAACCATTTCCTTCCTAGAGCTTTGCCTCCTTGCAGCAGCTAATCTGCCTCCATAAATAAGGAGAAACATGCCCATAGTATTCGTTGTTAAGTAACCTATATAAAAACCGAGCAATCGGTCAACGCCGAAGAAGCGATTCAGTACATAGGCGGTGGCAATGCTTAAAGGTATATTGACAAAACCGTCATTCCACCATGATAGAGGGCTTAGTATATAACCTATAACTGCTAGTATTAGTCCTATAAGCCTTTGAGGACTAGTTAGAGATAACATTCTTAGCTCTTTAGCTCTGCTTGCGGTCATGCAAATTGCTCCTCCGGATGCGTCCCTTGTAATTATTATTGATAATGCCCTTTATCCTAGATAGATTTAGTGCATGGGTCACCGTTATATAGAAAACTTGCTCAGGTCAAGCCAGGTAATAGTATAGTGTTTGTCTAGTAGTTCACTAATGATTCCTAGGCTTTGAATAAAAGGGGAAATAGTGAATAGGGTTATTGAGGTAGCGAGATATTTGCTTCTGCGAACAATATGTGTGATATCCTGGTAGGTATGTTTACTTCCCACCACTGTATAGGCCAATGTTCCTTCTCTATGAGTTCTATTGATGAGAAGAGGCGTGGCATTGTATCGGCTATCCTTATGCGCTCTGTGCAGTACTTGGGCTCGCTGTTCTCGTATACTATTACAGCGTCTCTCGAGACTGTCGAGAATACTCCTTCTACGTGGTTCTGGAACCTTGTGTACCAGTTATTGGTTATGTATATACCGTTGCGGAGCTCTGATATCAGCTCATCTAGTGTGGCATCGCCGGGCTCAACCTCGAGATTAAATGGTGCTGGCATAATCCAGCCAGCGTTACCAGTAGTCTTTGCCTTCATGAGTTTTGCTGTTTTCGTGTTGTGGAGAATTGTCTCGAGTACGCCCTTTCTGATTATTGCCTTATTAGTTGTGGCTACTCCTTCGTCGTCAAAGCCCCGAAAGCCCGGTAGTGTGTTGTCCCGTGGCTTGTCTAGCAGTGTTAGTTTCTCGCTAAGCACTTTCTCGCCGGGTTTTCTTCCCTGGAAGAAGCTTGTCCCGAATATCATGCTGCCAGCACTTGCTGCCATGGCTATGTGCTCTACGAGGTTACCGGCAACCATGGGTGATAAGAGTACTCGGTACTTGCCGGGCTCTATCCGTCGCTTCGGGAGCTTTGCGCACTGCCTCGCGAGCTCCTCTGCTCTTTCTATCGCCTTGCGCGCAATGAGAGGGTTGTAGGAGGTGCTAGTCCAGCTCCACTGGCCACTACTTTCTCCCTCGAATACTCTGATGTAGCCGTTGAAGCTAGTGGCCTCATGTCTTAGGTCAGCGCCATTGCTTCCCAGCAATACTTCTTTCAGATGCCAGAACTCTATCTTGCCAGCCACATCGCCTGGCTCGCTGAAGCCTATCTCCTCTACCTGCCTCGTTGCATCTCCTTCCTCAACGATGGTCTTTATTGTCTTATCAACGTATTCCGTGTTTTCGCCACTCGGCTCTGGTAATGGGGCATAGAAGGGCGAGGGTTTGAGCAGCTCGAGGCTATCCAGGACTTTCCTCAGTATCTCATCGGGCTTCTCGGCGCTAAAGCTACTAACACTTATTCTTCCTGCCTTGGCTAAGTAGAGGCTTAGGCGCAGTGTCTGCCACGATTGAGTAACGCTGGGTTCGCCGCGCGCATACTTTATCATTAACTTGTTCTCTACTCCAAGCTTGACAATATACTCGTCAACGCGGTTCTTCACTTTATTAGCAATGCTCTCAGCAACCGCGTGGAGATCTATGCTCACCTTATAGTCACCCCTCTAAGCCTTACGTGGGGGCCACCCATCCAGACGGGCACACCTTGTGGAGGCTCTCCCTTACCGCAAATACCAGCGTAGAAAACTAGGTCCTTTCCAACAGCGTCTATGGAGCTATAGAGTTCCTTCGTGGTTACCTCGAGAGCTACATTGGTTACTGGCTCCCCGAGCTCGCCGTTTTCTATAACGTAGGCCTCGAGACCTACGTATCTCTGCCCCCAACGTATATCGTCTATGTTCCACTCCATGTACTTCTTTATATAGATGCCATGCTTTATGTCCTCAATTAGCTCATCGAAGCTGTAGTCGCCGGGCTTCATGTACGTGTTAGCCATGCGTACTATCGGCTCGCTCAAATAATCCATTGCCCTAGCTGCTCCATTACTCTCGGTCCCATAGATAGCAGCTGTCTCGCGGTTATGAAGCAGCTCAGCTAGTTTGCCCTTATCATAGAGGACTCGTTCACGGGCAGCAACACCCTCGTCATCATATAGGTAGAAGCCAAAACTCCCAGGTATAGTCGGGTCATCGACAACAGTTACGGCAGGGCTCCCTATTGTCTCCTCCTTGTAGGTTGCTCGGAAACTCATACCAGCTTGCGCAGCCTCCCTGCCAAGAACGCGATCAGCCTCGCTTGGATGACCAGCGGATTCGTGGACCATTAGCCCCACTATCTCCGGGGAAAGGACTACGTCTAATTTGCCCCTAGGAGGAGATTTTGCCTCCACGAGGCTAATATATAGGCTGTTAATGTCGTCCTGTATCTTCTCGCTTAGCCTGAACTCTTTTAGGCGCTCATAACCACCGCTTGCTCCCAGTTCTCCGAAGCGATTAGCTCTTTTCGCGCCATATACAGCTGCTAGATTGTACATAGCGGCTACGCGGGGAACACGGCTCTCAACATAAGCGCCGTCGCTGGTGACAAGCACCTTGTACTCTACACTATCACTATAAATCATTGTTATGTTTGGGACTCTGAACCCGTTTCTCTCGGGTACGAGGGCCTTATATTCCTCGAGTAACGAGGCTATCTTATCACCTATAGCGATGTCCTCTAAGGGCTCCTTCTCGGCGACGCTGTACTTGGCCCTACCGAGTCTTGCAGGAGACATTCTAACCGGGTTCTTCACGCCCGCTGCGGAGGTCTTTGCCGCTGCAACAGCTCTCAGTGCAGCCTTCTCTACGGCCTCGGTGCTCGTGCTGGTTGTAGAGGCGAAGCCTAGGCCGCCACTAACTATGGCTCTCAGAGCGATGCCGGATCGAACACTCTGCTCTACACCCATGACGGCCCCATTGATCAGCAGTATGCCCGTCTCTCTTATCTCGTGGTATCTGGCCTCAGCGTAGCTAGCACCCTCGCTAAGCATCTTGTTAATTGCTTTTTCTAGTACGGATTCATCCACGAAGGACAAGGCCTTAGACATTCCTCCAACTAGCACTCAGCTAGTTACTGGTGCAACCTCTCTTGTAAAACTATATTGCTAGCCATGTAGATAGCCCTCCATGAACAAGGAGGGGAGGGTACGATAGCATGCTGCCAGAAGAGGTAGCAGCCATAATACTGGCGGACTCGGTACGGCTACGCACATCATTACGCGATGTAGCGATACGATTCTTCTCGAGAAACCCTGAGCTGGGCTACATGAAGCCTATAGTTCGTGTGCTAAGCCTGGGAGTTGCCCGTAACTACATATTGCTCGATCACGTGCTTACAAGCCTGGGCTATGGGCCGCCAAGCCACTCAGTTAAGTGGATGACCGCGAGAGTACTAGTCTTTGAAGCTATGAGCGGGAAACTAAAGCCTAGTAGGGCTCGGAAACTTGCACCAAAGATAGGCATCGACACTGATAAATTACTAGAGCTTCGTGGCGCTAATCCGAGAGAATTCGTGAAGGGACTAGGGGGCATTGACAGGCTTAGTGTACTCTACAGCTTTCCTCGGTGGATAATAGAGGAGCTACTAAGCGCTGGCATAGAGAACGTTGCCCAGCTCCTCCAGAGCCTTAATAGGGATCCGACGCGATGGCTCCGAGTAAGCCCGGGGATAAGTGTAGCTAGTC
>JALVHV010000182.1 GCA_027028845.1 Pyrodictiaceae archaeon
TTATATGCGAGTGCTGCTGTAGCGGAGGTCATTCCCGGGAAGTGTGTTATTACGAGACTAGCTCCAGCTATCCACTTATCGAGGTCGGGGTCGAAGCGGAAGACGCGCCACGTGGGGTTCTTTCTGCGATAGGGCTCTGGGTCTACCCGCCCTGTCTGCAAAACAATGTTGCGTAGGCCTAGCTCGGATACAGCGTCGAAGAGCAACTTGTGTCCCATGGTCCCCGTTGTGACCAGGATGTAGCCCTCGTCTCTAGGCTTGTACCTCGGCGGCTCATATATTGGGCCGACCACCTCTGCTCCTGGGAGAAGCTTGGCTTGCTCAGGCCAATGGACCAGGGTCTTGTCGGCCAAGCGGTGAAGCAGTCTCGGCGTGCGCCCAGGCGTGCTGAGCCTCACAATACTCTCGACATTAACTAGCCTAAGCCCCTTGGTCTTCGCGGCTACTCCGGGGGCTATGCTCAGGTTGGCTCCACAGCTAACGAGTACGCGGTACTCCTTCTTGACTACCCGCATGGCTCTTAGAAAAGCTGCTGGCCACCTATGAAGCGTCTTGTAGAGGGGCTCGCCGGGTAAACGTGGCATAGGTACACGGATTACTTCTCCTAGCCTCTCTAGCTTCCTAGGGGCCCACTTATCGTGCTGGGCTACTACGAAGACGGGCTCAATACCGTGGCTCCGTAGATAATATGCTATCGCGTAGGCGTAGCCGGAGTGCCCGCCAGGTGCAGCAGTCAACAATACCTTCCTAGCCAAGAAAGATCTTCCCCTTCACATAGCCCGCGGAGGGGCACTACAGGTCTTCGAGCTCCACTACATTTGTCCCTAGCTGCTTATCCTTATAGCCCCAGCGTATGACTAGGTCAGCCCATTTTATAGCCTCTTCCTCTTCCCTAAAGTCGCTTAGCCAGGGAATCCGGGGATCAAACCTCCTTATATCAAGCCCCGGGTCCAGCTGTTTTAGCTCCTCGATTACCCGTAGCACCGGGCTCTCAACGGGGTATGGCGAGTTCGGCTTAAACCCTAGCCCATAGAATAGTACCCTCCTCGCGCCCTGTCTCCGTATCTTCTTGAGAAGTAATGCTGCATAGTAGAGTGGCTGGGTCTCATTTATGTAGCGGGCTATTCTTAGGAGGAGTGAATCGGTCTTTGTCTCTAGCATGAAGGCGTCCTTTGGCAGGCATGCTCCCCCTGCATAGGGGCCTGGGTAGAACGGCATGTAGCCGAAGGGCTTAGTGGAGGCAGCTCTTACTACCTCTCTTATATCTAGTCCTATCTTGTCAAAGGCCCTCTTAAGCTCGTTAACGAACGAGATGTTGAGTAACCTAAAGCTGTTCTCGAGGAGCTTCGAGGCCTCCGCGACACGTATATCACGGACGGGGTGAACCGGTGCGCCTAGACAGTCTCTGTAGAGCCTTATTGCTGCCTCTAGGCTCCGGGGCCCTATTCCCCCGACTACGCGGGGTATGTTCTCTGGCGTCCACTTAGTAGAGCCAGCGTTTAGCCTCTCGGGGACATGGGCTACGAGTAATTCCTCGTCGAGCTTGAACCCAGTGGCCTTGCTTAGTGGCCTGGCGAGGAGCTCCATGGTGCCTCCAGGGTAAATCGTGACCTCTGATACAATGAGTGAGCCTTGTGCCAGGTAGGGTGCTAGGCTTTTCGCGACGCTTAGTAGCGGCGAGTAATCTACTACTTCGCCTCTTCGCGGAGTCTGGACAGCGATTATGAAGTAGCGCGAGCCCTTGGCTTCGCTATAGTCTGTCGTCGCGTGGATACGTGTCTTGACACTATCCCAGTTATTGAGTATATATGGTTCACGTATGTGTAGCGAGTCCTTGTCGCCAGAGTTTATTCTTCGGACAACGTCCTCGCTAATATCTATAACTAGTACATCTATGCCCTTCTTTGCTGCATGAACAGCGCTATGAAGTCCTACAAACCCGCCACCTATTACTACGAGTCCCTCAGGACACACGTTGTTCGCCATAACGCTCCTTACCGCTACGCCTATACAGCCTCTGCAAGGTCTTTATGCTGTAGGGGCCCAGTAGAGAACAATTTAATAGATAAGTAAATACTATTATTGATTATAGCTTGTTTTTGTAGTGTAATCTGTGTGAAGATTAGCTGGTTTAACAGCCAATACGCTTAATGTACCTCACCATGGGGATTTTGAAACCTGGAGAGAAAAGAGCCTTAGGCGCTTCGTGGCTT
>JALVHV010000183.1 GCA_027028845.1 Pyrodictiaceae archaeon
TATCTAGCCGCTACGGGGGAGGAACCTTAGCCAATACCTCTTCTATTATCTTCTCGGGTGTTATCCCGGCAAGCTTCGCCTCCGGCTTCAATATTATCCTGTGGCGCAGGGCTGGCCACGCAGCTTGCTTCACGTGGTCAGGTGTAACGTGTTTGTCTCCCCGTATGTATGCCAGTGCTCTAGCTATCTGCATCATGGCTATAGCTGCTCTCGGGGAGCCGCCTAGCTGGACATGGGGGCTATGATGGGTCGCCTCCACTATTGAAGCTATATAGTACTTTACGTTCCGGTCCACGTAGATGCTCCAAATCTCTTCCCGTGCTTGTAGCAGCTGCTCCCTAGTTATCACGGGCTTTACGGGCCACTCCTCTATCGTTCTCAGCCTCTCAAGTATCTCTACTAGCTCGTCGCGCGACGGGTACCCTATCACTACCTTTGACATGAACCTGTCTACTTGTGCCTCGCTCAAGGGGTATACGCCCTCAAACTCCACGGGGTTCATAGTAGCTATTACTGTGAACACGGGGGAAAGCCGGAAGGTATTCCCCCATACTGTTACCTGTTTCTCCTGCATAGCCTCCAGTAATGCTGCCTGGGTCTTCGGACTAGCACGGTTAATCTCATCCACTAGCACTATGTCCGCGAATATGGGGCCTTTCTCGAACTCGAAGCGGTTCTGTCTATAGACATAGGTTCCTATTATATCGCTGGGGAGTAGGTCCGGGGTGAACTGGATACGTTTAAACTCAAGACTCATTGCCGAGGCAATAGCCTTTGCTATAGTTGTCTTAGCTACCCCCGGCACGCCTTCTAGGAGAACATGTCCGCCCGCAAGGATTGTGGCAAGAATGTATTCTAGTTCCTCGCGCTTACCCACAATCACCTTGGATACTTCATCAAGTATCTCCGAGAACACCGTCAATGCTTACTATGACCTCCTCTCCGCACATGATACAGGGAGACGAGGGTTTTACGGCTTACTTTGACCCGGTCCCCGAGACTATGGTCTTTATGGTCTTCAGTACCTCCTCTACATCTACAAGTTCCTCGCGCCGCTCTTCGGGCTTCTCTGGGAGCCCTGTGACAAGGACAGCAGTGATAAGCGGTAGAGCAATCGTGGCAACAGCGACGGCCACTATGTTGTTCTTAATCCAGGCAGCTATCCCCGCTAGTACCCCTATAGCGCCAGCTATTGTCTCCCTAAGGAAAGCGGAGACGCGTATTACTTTGCTCATACGGTAATGAGTATTATCGAACACTATATAGTGGATATGATAGTGCCTATCGACTAGCTTTACGAGGCCCAGCGCCACTCTCCGGGTAGACGGGAATGGCTTCAGTCCCTCGATCTCGAAGTTGGAGAAGATACTGGAATCGCTAATAACGAGTACCCATCCCTTCCCAACCCGGACAAGGGCTGCAACCGGGTAGCGCTTACCAGGGCTCGGCTCAGCCCAGCAAACAACACGTGCTCCACGAGGTAGTTTCTCTAACCATGCTACCTTGGTTGATACTATTACCTTGCCAATGCAGATTAGTGGTACCAGGTAGCTAAGCTTACCAGTAACCCTGCTCTCGAGAAGCGAGTCGCTTACCTCTATGCCCCCGAGCATGTCTAGGAGTTTCCTAGTGTTACCCGTCTCATCAGCTACCAGTAGGGCTATCTTTCCCTCCCTGACGAGGCCCGCTAGCGTGGCTGCTTCGGTGTCTGTGAAGGGCTTATCGGGGCCCAGTATGACGTAGAGGGTCTTCCCATGCATGTAGGAGCGAGTCGCTACGTATGAGGGAGAGCCTAGCGCGACATAGTATCCTTGCTGAGCTAAGTAGGAATAGAAGTCATGTGTGCCTGTCATGAATATGTTCTCGGGGCTAGTTGAGTAAATCGAGGCAGACCTTGTAGATATGTTGCCAGCGGCTGCCGCCAAGAAGGCGGCACTAAGAACCGCTATCACTACTAGTGTTGTCCTCCCAGGCACTAACAAGCCTCTTCGCCTCCTCTACCTCCTCCGCGCTGGGCTCCCGGGGAGAAAACACTGTTGAGTTATAGATATCCGCGAACCTCATCAGTTTCTCATCAGGGCCGAGTAGCGCAGCAGTCTCAGTAACAGTCAACCCCTCGTAGAACCCAGATGTGCCAAGCAGCTTCCCACGTAGATAATCGAAGAGCGACCTAAGCACGCGCTTACGCCCCTCATAGTGATACGGCG
>JALVHV010000184.1 GCA_027028845.1 Pyrodictiaceae archaeon
GATGAGGCTGGGGCTCGCCGCGTCATAGCTCACCGCTCAGCCGTGTCTGCTGCCAGCAATATTGTTGGCCAGTTGACGAGCATCCTCGTACTAGCCATTATGAGTGGCTACTCTAAGTACATCTACCTCTACGCCCTAGGCTCCGGCGTCGGGCTCATCGCTACCGCTGTTCTCGCTACCTCGAGGCTCCCAATACCCGAGAGTGTCGCAGCAAGCAGTACTAGGGCTGGCCCGGAGGAGGAAGCTGTATCGGGGACCGTGTTCCTCTACATGATAGCCTACATGGCCTCCTCTGCTGTTCTCGCTACCGCGTGGGCTCCCTACCTAATACGCGTCCTAGGCGCCCCAGACTACCTCGCTGCCGGGCTCGGGCTCGTGCAAATGGTTACCAGTATTGGGGCTAGTCTCTACTGGCTCCGCGTACCCTACTCTGCGTACAAGCAAGCACTACTGGTTCTACCCCTAGTCCCTGTCCTCGTCGCTGCTACTAGGGAGCCCATACTCCACCTCGGGCTAGCAGGGCTCTACGCCTTCAGCGCTACGGGGGCTAACCTCTTGGCCAGCTTCCTCTACGCCGATCTCTCTAGGAGGCTAGGAGCGTTTAGCGCATCGATACGAGTAGCGATGGCGGCGGCTGCTGCACAGGTAGCAGGGCTATCCGTGGCGCTAGCCGCGTCGCGGCTAGGACTATGGGCGGTGTTCGCCTCCTCTGCTGCCTATGCTGTCCTTGCAGCGTTTATCGCGCTCTACTCTCTACCAGAGGTTGCCCTCGTGCCCCGCGACCAGGCATTGGTGCATGCAAGGAGGCTCTACGTGGTCACTAGTGCTGCTTTCGGCTTCATAGTAGTGGTTTCGCGGAGAACCGTTGTAATGGTTCTACGCCTAGTGGCCCTGGGGCTTGCCTTGCTAATCCTGTTGTTCCTTTATAGGCTGCTCTACTACCTAGTAACCATACCACATTAACGAGGGAGGCTCTGAGATGAGTACAGTAACCGCTACTAATGCTACGGGGCTCGAGGAGGCGCTGAGGCTAGCGCTACGCGACCTAGCCTCGCTTGTACCGAGGCTCGCCGCCTCGGTGATAACGGGAGCAGTGCTCGTACTGGTCTCGGTTCTCATTGTGCGCCTAGTCTCGAGGCTACTAAGGGTCTCTAGGATAGACGAGCTACTGGACCCTGTGTTCGAGAAGTATGGTGTGCCGTTTAGCTTCTCCTCGCTGGTGAACGGGTTACTCGTGTTTGTGCTCACCCTCTTAACCCTCTACGCCTCCATAGTCGCGGGGTTCCCCGAGTACAGCGGCGTCGCCGCGGAGATAGTCACGGTTACTGGTAGGATAGCGAGCGTGTTCGTAATGATACTCCTGGTATACGTGATTATTAACTATGTGACGGAGAAGCTACGGATGGAGAGAGGACTGAGGGGCTTCATGGCCCTAGTGCTCTTCAATATCTCACTGATACTGTTGGTCGATGTCACTGCTCTAAGCCCCGTAGTCAAGCAGGCACTTGCATGGGGCCTCAGCCTCGGCCTCGGACTCTCCATAGCAGTCTTCACTGCCTGGTACTTCTTCGGCAGACCCGCCGAGAAGCCCGCGGCAAAGAATCGCGGCAAAGAACACTAGTCTCTTCGTCCATGGCCTCTGCGGCGCAGAGCCCTTGTCGCCTAGAACTAGGCCCGGTACCACTTACTGTACGCGGGGCCGCCTAGTGGTCATTGTTCTCCGCGAGGCCTCTATTGGTTACCGTGGCGAGCCCGTGCTACGCAACGTTAGCGCAGAGCTACGGGGCAGAGTAGTGCTCCTTGGCCCTAATGGGGCTGGGAAGACGACGCTTATGCGCGGGGTAGCTGGCATAGCTGACATCTACTCCGGCGAGGTACTCATCGACGGGGTGAGCGCTGCAGCTGCTCGTGGCAGTGCTGGTCTCCTAGGGATTAATCTCCCAGAGGCCTATAACCTATTGTACCTTGATGCTTACCGTGTCCTCGAGCTCTACATGGATCTCCTAGGCGGCGACCTAGGCTACGCCCTCGAGGCACTGGAGAGACTCGGCCTCGGCAAGGACTTGCTGCGGAGGAGGAAACCATGGGAGCTCTCAGCTGGGCAGCTCAAGGCCTTCACCACGGTCGCCGCCCTCGCCTCCAATGCCGGGAACATCCTGCTTGACGAGCCATTCGAGCAACTAGACCCCGCGCACAAAACCAGGG
>JALVHV010000185.1 GCA_027028845.1 Pyrodictiaceae archaeon
CAGTGCAGCCGAGAAGCTGGGAGTAGTGATAGGCGACAAGCTAGTCATAAGGCCGAAGACGAGATAGGTAGTACTGCTTCCGCTCAGCACAGTGCTACACATGCAGCGCTGCCCTATTGCATTTTCTAAGCACTTCTCGCGCCTCTCCCTCACACATCACCCTTCCATTCTCCAACACGTATACGTGGTCGACGTGACTCAGTGTTGCTGAGCGATGCGTTACAATCACTACTGCCCCCAGCCTATCACTCGCTACCTCGTTGCGCAGACTCGCTAGTATACGTGCCTCTGTCTGCTCATCCACAGCGTTCAATGCCTCATCCAGGAGCAATACCTCCGGGCTATGGGCTAGGGCCCGGGCTAGTGCCAGTCTCTGCTTCTGTCCATCACTTAGCTTCGATGGGTCCACGACCTCGTCTAGGCTCGTGACGAAGTCCACGGCTGCTAGTCTTAGTGCACGCCAAATTGCATCGTCTGGCAAGGGCTCGCCGAGAGCTATGTTGTCTCTAATACTTGCTCGGAGCACGAGGGGCTGCTGAGGCAAGTAGACTATTTTCTCGCGGAGAGAGGAAACACTATAGACACGATAATCGCGACCATTTATCCTTATCTCGCCACTGCTGGGTTCATAGAACCTGATAAGAGTTAGGAGAAGTGCCGTCTTCCCAGCCCCCGTGGACCCCATAACTGCGTATATGCGGCCCCTCCTTACCGTTAGCGATGCCCCGTTGAGCAGTACGTGGTCATCCACCTCTACTACTATGTCACGGGCCTCGATGTTGTCCACGCGTCCCAGTTTCTCACCAGTATCGCGCTCAGGTTCTAGTCTTAGTATCTCCTCAACCCTCTTCACGTAGGGATAGAGTTCGCCGAGGGTTGCGAAGGAGTACGATATGTTCGCTATTGGCTCGAATACGTTGTAGACAGCATTCGTGAACGCTATTACGCTACCAATACTTGTCTCGCCCTTCGCTACCAGGAAGCCGCCGATTATCAGCACAACTAGCCTCACTATGTCGTATAGGCTATTAAAGCTCTGGTTAAAGAACACATCATAGAAGAACACGCTACGAAGCCTAGACCCCCACGAACGTATATTCCTCTCCGAAACCGAGCCAAGATAGCTACGCATACGAGGCAGAGTCTTCACGTGGAGAATGCCCTCAATGAGCTCCCGGAAAACCATCGATAGTTTCGAGAAGGCTTGTCTCTCCTTCTCGGAGACAGCTGCTAGCTTCCCACTACTAACCCTGAATACGACATAATAGATCGGCACAATTACCAAGGTGACCGCAAAGAGAACTGGGCTGAGAACATAGAGGAGCACCGAGCCAATAATTATCCTAGCTAGCTGGACCCCGAGGGAGGCAAGAAAACCTCCCAGCTCCGATACGCGGCTAAGATCAGACATGAAGCGGCCAACAATGTCACCCCTCTCGGGGAGCTTGCTCGGCCTAGCCCAGGCAAGGCTCCTAATAAACTCGGTAGCCAAGCCCTCTAGAGCCGCTAAGCCAGTAAGCCTCAACAAGTACTCTCCAAGAATATTCAAGCCATACTTCAGGGCCCACAACCCGAGCAAGATAACAGCGTAGCGAAGAATTCCATGGAACCAGCCAGTCCTAGTAGCCTGGAGGAGAGACACGAGGTAATCTATGAAGCCCTTCATAACAAGCGTGTAATAGAAGAAGACAAGGAGCAAGACAATCCAAACAACAAGCGCTACCAGGCTAACAAGTAACGAGTATCTACGCGTAACCCAATACGCGAAGCCCAGTACGTACCGGACACGGCGCTTCTCCCTAGCCTCCATGCAAACACACCTTTAGGAGGCCCCATAGCCAGCCATGGACATGGACATCTAAGGCAGGCACACTGCCGCTGAATCCCTATCTATAGAGAGCGCTAATATAGCTATATCCGTTCACATAAGGACTATCTATAGAACTAAGTGGACAAAGTGCTAAAATGCTAGTAATAAGGCATTTCCTCCACGAGCAACGAGCTGCGACGGGGGCTAGGGACGTTGAGTAGTACTCCTCGAGAAAGGCTAGCCGAGCTAGCCAAGTCACTCGGGGCCAAAGGGTTCCGCGTCGATATAAAGGAGGAGAGCATCTATGTTGAGACAGATAGGAATGATGTTGTCCTAGTGGACTTGCCCCGTGAGTTCATAGAGGAGGTTCTCCGAGCGGGGTTCAGGGAG